>CAZXVN010000286.1:0-20044 GCA_964643945.1 uncultured Lentisphaeraceae bacterium
TTACTCTCGTAATGTTGTTTTTATTTCTGTACACACGCGGCGACCACCAACACACACACGGCTCTGAACACTCTTTCCCTACACGACGCTCTTCCGATCTAAACCGGCGGCAAGAAGACTGTCCTTAACAAGGTCGGCAACCTCGTTTGCGGGGACGCCTACATTGTCGATGGTCAGTCGAACGCCGTTGCGACCGATTGGGGCCGCGTCCCGCCTCCGGCTTACTCCAACACGTGGCTGCGCAGTTTCGGGAACACGTCAAGAACCCCAACAGCCTGCCGGACCCGGTGGGGAAACGCCGACTACCGCCCCCAAGCGGGCATCCTGCAAATCGGTTACTGGCCCATGGAACTCGGCAAGCGGCTGGTTGAGTCGGAAAAAATGCCGATCTGCATCGTCAACGGCGCGGCCGGCGGAACCCGCATCGACCAGCATGCGCGGGACGACGAAGACCCGACTGACGAAACGACGATCTACGGGCGGCTCCTGTGGCGTGTGCGCGAGGCGAAGCTGACACACGGCATTCGCGGCATCTTCTGGCATCAGGGCGAGAACGACCAAGGGTCAGACGGCCCGACCGGCGGGTATGGTTACGAGACCTACCGCGACCTTTTTGTGGAAATGGCAGGCAACTGGAAAAGCGACTTCCCGAATGTCCGCCATTACTACCTGTTCCAGATATGGCCGCGCTCCTGTGCGATGGGCCGCGGCGGCTCGGACGACAAGCTGCGAGAGGTGCAGCGCCGGCTGCCGGAGGAATTCTCGAACATGAGCATCATGTCGACCCTCGGCATTGTCCCGCCCGGCCCGTGCCACTTCCCGCCGGAAGGATATGTGGAAATGGCGGAAGCGATTCTCCCCCTCGTGCAGCAGCACAACTACGGCAAGAAGCCAGAGAAGCCGGTCACGCCCCCGAACATCATTTCGGCGTCGTACACCAGTGAGAAGAAGGACGGGATCGCCCTGGTGTTCGACCAGCCGATGGCCTGGAATAGCGAATCGGTCAGCGAGTTTTATCTGGACGGCCAGCGCGGCAAGGTCGCGTCGGGTAAGTGCGAGGGGAACACGATTACGCTCACGCTCACGGAGCCGTCAGCCGCGAAAACGCTCAAGTATGTGGACGGGGGTTCGTGGAGTCAGCCTCGTGTGCTGCGCGGGGACAACGGCATCGCCGCGCTCACGTTCTGTGACGTTCCGATTATCTATGGAATCAAGGACGACCCCACGCGGATTCTCCGCAAGCCGATTCCTGAAAAGGTGGTTGTCCTGACGTTCGACGATGGCTGCGCCAGCCATGCGACGTACGTGGGCCCGCTGCTGAAGCAGCTCGGTTTCAAAGGCTCCTTCTTCATCTCGGAATTTGCTGACGTCAAGAATGCGAAGGGCGAAGTTGTGGGCGGCTTCGGCAACAAGAACATGTACATGACGTGGCCGCAGGTCAAGTCGCTTCACGATCTCGGGATGGATGTCGGCAATCATGGCTATCGCCATGTCTGGGCGGACCTCAGCGCGAATGCGTGGATGGAAGAGTGCGTGCCGATAGAAGACCACTGTATCGCGGCAGGCATCCCGCAGCCGGTGACGTTCTGCTGGCCGGTCTACCAGGTGAGCCGCCGCGCTTTCCCGACATTGGCGAAACACGGGTACATGTTCTGTCGCGGCGGCGGCGGGTGCGCGTATAATCGGCTGAAGCACAACCCCTACAAGGTTCCGTCGATTTCCATATCGGACAGCGACATAAAGAAAAACAAAGACGTTTTCTACGATGCGGTGAAGAAGGCCGTGCCGGGCGAGATGGTTGTCCTGACGTATCACGGCGTGCCGGACGTGGAACACCCGGGCGTCGGTACAGAGCCGAACGTGTTTGCGGAACAGATGAAGTACCTGAAGGACAACAGCTACAAGGTCATTTCGCTGCGCGACATTGCCGAGTATGTTGACCCTGTTCGCGCCATCGAGCTTCGGTCGCTATAAATCGCTGGTCGGAAATCGGCGCTTGTCGGTAACTTCACGCCAGTTCGGCACTTCCATGCCGCTTTTCTAGAAGCGGGATTCAGTGCGCCGTACTGAAGTCCGGCGGCTCCAGAGCGGTGCTGAAGCCCCGCACTCCCACACTTTTGAAACGTTAAGGGTTATTTCAGCAGGTCGATGGTTTCGCGGATGTAGACGGCGTGAAGGAGCGAGCCGAGATCGATGTCGCGTTTGAAGGTCACGTCCCATTCGGGCGATTTCAAGTGGTCGTTCTGTTGCGTGCGGGCCACGACGAGCCCGATGATCAGCGGCTGTTGGTCTTCGGTGTCTGCGAGTGCTACCGGGGCGCCGCTGTCTCCGGCGAAGGTGGGCGCGCTGATCAGGAACAGGGGATAAAGGGTGGCGGGAAAAAGCGGATAGCCGCTGACGACCCCTTCGCGCAGAAGCGGGAAGCCGACGGGGTTGGCTTCGGTGCAGTAGGGGTAGCCGAAATAGAAGAGGCGGCTGCCGACCGTCAGGCCGCGGGCTTCGGCGGTCTTCGCATCGGCGAGCGCGGTTTGCGGCAGGGCTTCGAAGACCGCCTGGGGCGGCAACGTGCAACGCAGGACGGCCACGTCCTGCGTGGGGTGGCAGATCCAGAGGGTGTTGGTGCCCTGCCGGATCAGGATCTTGTGGTCGAGCCGCTGCCACGCGCCAGCTTCGTTCTTCCTGCGGCAGATCAGCAGAACGTGATCGCTCTTGGCGTGGACGAAGGTGTGCTGTGTGGTGACGAGCAGGACATTTGTCCGCGCCGCACCTGGCGCGGGGTCGCGCACGAGGAAACCGGTCGCGGTGGAGCTGGGGTTGAACACCTTAAAGGTCGCCTGCATCAGGCGCTCAGCCGTTGTCTCCGCCTGCGAAACGCACGGCAGAAGAAGGGCGGCGGCGAGAAGAGTCGGAAGGGTCATCTTATGCAAGGGAGAACTCCTGACGTACGTCGGTTAGAAGCGTGCACGTTTACGCACTAGTGCCGGAAGCTGCGCTGGCCGGTGAAGACCATGGCGACGCCGGCGTCGTTGCAGCAGTCGATCACGTCCCAGTCGCGGAGCGCGCCGCCGGGCTGGACAATGGCGGTGATGCCTTCGCGGATTCCTACCTCCGCGCCGTCGCGGAAGGGGAAGAAGGCGTCGGAGACCATGCTGCAGCCGATCAGGCCGCCGCGGCGGGCCTTGACCTCCTCGTCGATCGCGGCCTGCCGCTTCGCGCCATCGTCACCGAATTTCATCACAAGCTCGTTGTAGGCGGTGGCGTACTTCTCCCACGCGATCCAGTCGGCCAGCTTGCGGTAGGCCTTGTCGCGGGCGATCTCGGCCACGCCTACGCGGTCCTGCTCGCCGGTGCCGATCCCGACGGTCGCGCCGTCCTTGACATAGAGCACGGAGTTGCTGGTGACGCCCGCCTCGACCAGCCAGCCGAAGATGAGGTCCGCGTACTCCTGCGGGGTCGGGAGGCGGTGGGTGCGGTGGACCGTGCCGTCCTTGGCCGTGCATTCGGCGGGCATGAGCTGGCTCGCCTGGCGGGCCTCGGGCACGAAGGACCACTGGGCCACGAGGCCGCCGTCGATGAGCGATTTGAAATCGACCACCCGCTGGGCCACGAAGGAGGTGAGGCGGGCCATGTTGGTGATGCGCATGACGCGCAGGTTCTTCTTGGCCGCGAAAAGGTCCATCACGCCGGGGGCGAACTCGGGGGCCACGACCACCTCGGCGTAGTTCTCGGCCACAAGCCGGGCGGTCTCGATGTCCACCTCGCGGTTGAGCGCGATGCAGCCGCCGAACGCGGCCAGGCGGTCGGCCCGGTTGGCGCGGACATAGGCCTCGGTGAGCGTGGCGGCCTTGGCCACGCCGCAGGGGTTGTTGTGCTTGACGATCACGGCGCAGGGGGTGTCGTCGAGATAGCGCAGGATGTTGAGCGCGTTGTCCGCGTCGGTGAGGTTGGTCTTGCCGGGGTGCTTGCCGGACTGGAGCAGCTCGGGAGCGGAGGCGAGGGTGTGGCCGGGGCCGAGGGCGGTGACGTCGCCGAGCACGAGGTTGCCGTTCACCAGCCTATACAGGGCGGCTTCCTGACCCGGGTTCTCGCCATAGCGCAGACCTTTCTCCTCGCCGCCGATGACCCACGAGACCTTTTCATAGGCGAGGGTCTGGCGTTTGGCCCCGTCGATGAAGGATATCTCCAGCTGCGGGGTGAAGTGGTCATCCATGATGGTTTTATAAGCGGCTTTGAGGTCGATGGCCATGAGGAGGGCCTCCGGTTTTAGGGGTTCAGGCGGATTCAGAAGACGGGACCATTAAACCATAAACGGAGGCCGAAAAAAAGGCTCGTTCGGGATTTATTGTCAGCACCTTGACATCACGAGGATCGAAGGATTACGATAAGACCCATGAGGCAGTGACGGCTTTGTTTTCCAAAAATGAAAGGCGACAGATCCATGACAACACGAAGAGTTTTTGTTTCCGGTACGTTGGCCCTGTTGGTGATGGCGACCGCATGCGTGTGCCCGATGTCAAGGGCTGCGGACAAAACGGACACACAGTCGGCGGAACGAGCCGTGACGTATAAGAGAATGGGTGCCGGCGATTACCAGAACTTCCTTAAGAACTGGGACGAGAAGAAGCAGGCCGTGCTCTATGCCTTGATTCAGACGCCCGCCCAGTACGCGGTCTTGTTCCATCCCGCACCGTTGATGGGCGACAAACGGCCCTTTGCTCCTGCGGCAGAAGTTTACGCGAAAGAACAGATTCTTTTGGTTGCCCGGGTGATCGTGGCTCCCGGGAACATGGCCAAGGTCTTCGAAGTCGAGCGAGTCACTGAAAGAGATCAAGAGCTGGCGTTCCACTACCGCTTCAACGAGCCCAAGACCAACGCAACGTATTTCGTGAAGAACTGTCTGGCTGTGCGCATCCCGCGACGCGATTATCGGAAGGTGACCCTCTTCGAGAACGGGAAACAAATCGGAGAATTGAAACCGGCCGAAGGACAGTGGGCTGTTCCGGCGGGGACCCCTGAGCCGAACGGGCCGGATGCGGGCGAAGGCAAGTAGCCGCGCCTGAGCCCTCACGCGGCCGCGGGCGAGCGGGCATCCGGGATGCGAACGGGAAGCCCGCCTGCGACAGTTGAAACTAATTTTGGGGAGTCTCGACGCTGCGGTAGGTAAGCGGGTGGTGGCGGTCCTCGCGCGGTGTCAGGCAGAAACGGCGGTGGTAGTCGCGCGAAAACTCCTGCGGCCGCGGATAGCCGACCCGGAAGGCGATTTCGGTCAGCGTCAGATCCGAGTGCTGGACCAGGCCGCGGGCAAAGCTGAGGCGCAGTTCCTTGAGCCGGTGCATGGGCGGCCTGCCGGTCGCCTCCTTGCATGCGCGGATGACCGTGCGCACGCTGAGGCCGCACATGCGGCAGATGTCGGCGAGGGTGTGCGTTTCCTCTAACCGCGTGCGCAAATGTTTCTCGATGCGCCACCAGCGGTGCCCGGCGGTCGGGGCCGACGGTTGGCTGCCGACTTGACGCAACAGGTGCTGGAGCAGCTCCAGAAGCGTCCTGTGGCAGCGGAATTGGCGCTCCAGAGGCGGCAGCCGCTGGTCGTTCCAGAGCGCCAGCAGGCGCTGGCCGAGCTTTAAGGTGACAGCACTCGCGTTCAGCACGCGCTGGTCGTCAAGCGGGGGACGCAGGGAGGGTGCCAGAAAGTTGATCGTGATGAACCGCCAAGGCGCACGCAAGATCTCGCCATGCACCGGTTCGTTGTCGTGATACCAGACGACGCTGCCTTCACCGAAGACTTCGGCCCGCCCTTCGGCCCACTGGGTGACCGCGCCGGCGGTGACGATGTGCAGCAAGTGCCCCTGGAGGCTCTGCGACTGAAAGTGTCCAGTCTGAAGCCGCTCCAATTCATCCACGAGGTTCAGCCGCTCGACCGGTGCGTCAAGGCCGACCTGTTTGTCTGTGTCAATCGGACTAGTCATAATTGCATTACCGCTAAGATATCCCCATCTGGCAAGAATAGCGACTATTTTCTGTCCTAATTGCGAAGTCCGTCACGCCGGCAAGTGATATCCTGATAACACAAACGGAAGTGTTCACAAGGGTGAGGGAACATCAGACTTTATCGAGGCGGCGGAGCACACATGACAAAACGCGAAAGGCTCATGGCGACATTGCAGGGTGAAGCGGTTGATCGGCCAGCGGTCAGCTTTTATGAGATTGGCGGCTGGAAACTGAATCCCGACGACCCCGATCCTTACAATGTCTGCAATGCTCCCGGTTGGCGGCCGCTGATCGAACTGGCCGAGCAGGAGACGGATCTGATCCGCATGATCAAGCCCACGCGGCGCACACGGTCGTGCCGCGGCTCGGGGGACTTCTTCAGAACGGAGACTTTTGAAGAGGGATACTCCCGGATGACGAGCACGAGTGTGACCGTCGGAACGACCGTCCTGACGAGTCTGGACCGGCGCGACCGGGACGTGTCGACCACTTGGAATCTGGAACATCTCCTCAAGACCGAGGAGGACATAGCCGCCTTTCTGCAGCTTCCGGACGACGCCTTCGTACAGAACATTGACCTGACGCCGTTGTGGGCGGCCGAGGCCGAAGTGGGCGACCGCGGGATCGTCATGGTGGATTTTCACGACCCGCTGTGCCGGGTGGCAACCCTTTTTTCGATAGCGGACTACACGGTCTTCGCGATGACCCGGCCCGACCTGTTTCATTTGTTGTTAGAACAGGCGGCGCGGCAGACCTGGGCAGAAGCGGAACAGGTGGCGCGTGCGTTTCCCGGACACCTCTGGCGGCTTGTCGGCGCCGAGTACGCGTCCGAGCCTTTTCTGCCCCCTGCGCTTTTTTCCGAGTACTGGGTACGTTATACGGCTCCGGTGATCGCCACGATCCGCAGGTATGGCGGCTTTCCGCGCGTGCATTCCCACGGCCGGCTGCGGAACATCCTGCCTTTGATCTGCGCGGCGGGCGCGGCCGGCCTCGACCCGGTGGAGCCGCCGCAGCAGGGCGACGTGGAACTCGGCGACGTGCGGCGCGAGTACGGCCGTGAGCTGGTGCTGTTCGGCAACATCGAGGCCGCGGACATCGAGAACATGCCTCCGGCCGAGTTCGAGCGCAAGGTCGCGCAGGCCCTGCGCGAGGGGTCGCAGGGCGAGGGGCACGGCTTTGTCCTGATGCCCTCGGCCTGCCCTTACGGGCGCACGATCTCGGCGGACACGATGCGGAACTACGAAACCATGGTCCGTTTGGCGCAGAGCCGGACAGCGTGAATAAAATGAAGAAACGCCTTCACTCCTTTCTTTGGATGGCGGCAGTGGCGCTTGCGACTTCCGCATGGGGAACGGATTATGCCGTTGATCCGGTGACGGGCAGCATGGGCAATCCCGGCACCGCGGCCAGCCCCTGGAGCACGCTGGAGGCGGTGTTCGCCGCCAGCCCCGCCAAGACGTTTCAGGTTGGCGATCACATCTATCTGCGGCGCGGCGATCACGGCGTGGCATCGGTGACGGGTATCAACACGGGCGACGTGTTCATTGAGGCCGAGCCGGGGCATACGCCCGTTGTGCGCATGTCCATGATCAATGCCCACCATTGGTCTGTCAAGGGGCTCACCATTCTGGGCGGCGTGAGCATTGATAATCAGACCAACGAGAACTCGGACTACAACACCTTCGAGAATTGCTACATGCCCAGCGGCGGATTTTCGGTTTGCGGCAACTACATAACCCTGCGAAACAATCACATTCGCAACGGCGGGATCCATTTCCTTTATCACTCGAACTCCGGCCTCGTGAGCGGCAACACCATTGAGGATTTCTACTCCGACGCGATGAACATGAAGGGCAACTACAATGTGTTCGAGTACAATCTGGTGATGAACGCCCACAAGGTCAGCGGCAACCACAACGACATGTTTCAAGGGTGGGCTTCCACGGGAAATGTCCTAAGGGGCAATGAATTCAGGGCCTATTCGGATCCGAACCAGCCGGATTTGGCTTTGCCGGGCGTCTCTGATGTGCAGGGCATCGGCCTGTTCGACGGCTGGTATGTGAACTGGGTGATCGAGAACAATGTCGTGTTCGTCGATCATGCGATCGGCATCTGGATCCATGGTGCCAAAGGCTGCCAAGTGAAGAACAACACCGTCGTGCGCTGCGGCCAGACGGCCATTTTGGATCCCCGTTATCCCAATATCCGGGTCTCTGCCAAAAAGCCAGGATCGCCCACCGGTGCACCGAGCATCACTAATATCGTGCTGAACAACGCCGCCGAGCGCTTCGAGTTGGACCCGGTCATTGACAACTCCGGCGCCAGTGTCGGCATCACGATGAACAACATCGTGGTGGCCAAAAGCGCTTTCGGCAGCACGTTCCTGAACTGGGGCAAGAAGGATATGCACCTCAAGGCCGGCGCCGCCGCAGTGATCGAGGCCGGCACGTCGTCCAACTCGCCGCCGGTGATCGACGCCGACAACAACGCCCGCCCCTTCGGCAGCGCGTGGGAGTGCGGCGCCTTCGAATACGGCTACGTGACCGCAGCCGACACCACGGCCCCTAGCAAGCCGGCCGGCCTGAGCGCCATGATCGTCACGGGTTACGGCGTGGACCTGCACTGGGCGGCCTCCACCGACAACCGCAAGGTGGCCGTGTATGACATCTACCGCAGCGGCGTGCAGGTGGGCCGGACGCGGGCCGGCACCAACTATCTCGATATCTACACCAATACGGCGTGTTCCTACACCGTGCAGGCGTTCGACCGCTCGGACAACCGGTCGGCGATGAGCGACCCGGTCGGCGGCACGCCGCCTGTGCCGGACACGCAGGCGCCGTCCGTTCCGTCGAACGTCGTGGCGGCCGCGCTCTCGACCCGTGTGGTCCGGGTCGGCTGGACGCCTTCGGGCGACAACGTCGCGGTGACGGCCTACGCGGTCTATCGCGGCGGCGCCCTGATCGGCACCAGCGCCTCGACCAACTATACCGATACGGGACTGACGGCCTCAACCGCGTACAGCTACACCGTGCAGGCCAGGGACTTTGCGGGTAACGTGTCCGCCGCGAGCGCGTCCGCCGAAGTCACCACGCTGGCGCCTGACCTGACCCCGCCCTCGGTGCCGGCGAACGTGACGGCGGTGGCGACGTCAAGCAGTTCCATCCAGATCCGCTGGAACGCCTCGACGGACAATCGGGGCGTGGCCGGCTACAACGTGTACCGCGACGGCGAGGTCGTGGATACGGTGACGGCTACGAATTGTGCGGACACGGGTTTGAGCGCCCTGACGCTGTATACGTACGCGGTCGCCGCGTTCGATGCGGAGAGCAACGAGTCCGGCCGGAGCGCTACGGCCGCCGCAACCACGTTCGAGCCCGTGCCGGTGTTGGTGGGGGAAGCGTTCGAATATTCAGAAGGAGCCAATTTGAACGGCCTGAACGGCGGCACAGGCTGGGGCGGGCCGTGGGTCGTCGGATACGACAGCGCTTACCCGGCCATTGTCGAGTCCGGGAACCTCGGCTATGCGGGGGTCGGCGCAAGCGGCAACCACATGAAGTTCTGGACCAAGGGCAACGGCACGACGTATGAGAACCTGGACCGCAGCTTCGAGTCCCTGATCGCCGACGGGGGGCAGACGGTTTGGCTCGGCATGGTGGTCGCCCTGTGCAATTCCAAAAACGCGGCCACATGGTCGCTCGCCGGCCTGACGACCGACGCGAACGGCCTCACCAACGCGACGCTGTTCACGACTGTCGCGAATGACGTGTCGGCATCGTTCAATTTCGGCAGCGCGGCACTGTTCAACGGCGACACCAGCTACACGCCGCACCTGCTTCTGGTCAAGATCGCGATGTCGGGCGATGCGGCCCCCGAGACTCTGACGGCTTATGCGGATCCTGACCTGAGCGCCGATCCGGCGACGTGGGCCGGCGTGACGCGCAGCACGCTGTATGCGAACGGCGGCCTGATCGGTTTCTCCTACCGGGGCGGCCGCGCCAGCACCGACACGCCGAATACGGATTTCCACATGGACGAGTTCCGGATAGGTGCCACATGGCAGGCCGCGGCCGGGCAGACGGGGACGCCCCCGCCGGCAGGGGACACCGAGGCGCCGTCTGTTCCCTCAAACGTGACGGCTGTCGCGCAATCAACCAACTCCATCCTCATCACGTGGTCGGCCTCGACGGATAACGTGGGCGTTGCTGGCTACGAGGTCTACCGCGGTGCCAGCCTCGCGGGAAGTACTGCCGCGGCGAACTACACGGACACGGGCCTGACCGCCTCGACCACGTACAGTTACACGGTGAAGGCCTTCGACGCGACGGGCAACGTTTCGGCGGCCAGCGCGCCGGCCGTCGCAGCGACGCTGACGCCGGCGTTGCCGCCGGTCCCCGCCGGTACTCTTCTCGTGGAGGAGACGTTTGCCTATGCAGTGGGTTCCCAGATACATGGACAAAACGGTGGAACAGGCTGGACAAGTGCTTGGAACAACAGTTACCCGCATACTGCTGGTGAAACCACGAACACCGCCGACACAATACCCGTTGTTTCGGGTCTCACTGAAGCAGGCAACTGTTTGTATGTGCCTGAAACAACTGACAAGAACCTTGGCGGAAGCGGAACCCACCGTGCAACAAACCTTCAAAGATCGTGGACTACGGTTTTCGACAATACGCCAGCAACGTATTGGTTCGCGATCACACTTCAGTCCAGTGTGATCAGGCAACAAGCCAACTGGTATCTAACGGGCAATGTCACGCCGATGATCTCTACTCCGGGAACATGGAACACACCTTACACCCCTCGATACTACTTCTATGGAACCTACATCGACAGAACCGCCAACCCCCTGCTGTTTCTCATAAAGATTTCAATGTCTGGAAATAGCGACAACGAGTTGCTAACCTGTTTCGTAAACCCCGACTTGACACAAAGTCCCAGTGTGTGGACGCCTCAGGCGATAATCACGAATCAAAACTTTAATGGAGGATTCTCCGGCATCAGTTTTGTTGGGAGTAACAATGGAGTTGCGTCGTCGGGCAGAGGCATGCTCGTTGACGAACTCCGCCTCGCCACCACCTGGCAGGCGGCGGTGGGGCAGCCGGTGGCGGCCAACCCCGACGCCAACGGCAACGGCCTGCCTGACGCCTGGGAGACGGCCTACTTCGGCGGCACCAACAACCCGCTGGGCGCAATGGGTTATGACTATGACCTTGACGGCATGAATAACGGAGACGAATTCCGCGCGGGCACCGACCCCACCAATGCGCTGTCCGTCCTGAAGTTCGTCGCGGTCGACAACGCGGCCACCTCGGATCTGGTCTTGCGGTGGAGCGGCGTGACCGGCAAGACCTACCGGGTGCTCTACACGACGAACCTTATGAGCGGCACATGGGCGACCAACCCGATCGCCATCCCAGGCGTCGCGCCGCTCAATACCTACACGGTCCGGGTCGACAAAGTGACCGGCTTCTGGAAGATCGGACTGCAGGAGTAATCATGACACGACGCCTCCAGATGAGGGTGCGCCTTTCCGCGGCGCTTTGCCTGCTGCGCTTTGGCTGCGCGGGGCGGAGTGCGGCCGAGACGGTCCTGCCGTCGGTCATCCCCTGGCCCAGGGCCATGACGGTGTCCGAAGGCTCCGTGGCGCTTTCGTCTGCTGGCCGTATCGTCGCGGAGGATGCCGGGCTCGCGCCGTTGGCGGACGTGTTCGCCCGTGAGATTTATCTCAGCACGGCGGTGAACCTGGCTACGGTGGCCGCCGGCGCCGCCGGCGCCGATGACATCGTCCTGCGACTCACTGACACCGTGACGTCCGACGAGGGCTACCGGCTGACGGCCGGCCCGGCGGGCATCGTCGTGGAGGCGCGGACCTGCCGCGGTGCGGCGTGGGGCACTTCCACGCTGCTGCAGTCGATCCAGCGCGACGGGCCGAACCCGCCGCGAATCCCTTTTATGACGGTCGCGGATGAGCCGGCGGCACCTTACCGCGGGCTGCTGATCGACGTGGCGCGGCAGTGGCATCCGGTGGAGAAGATGCGTCCCCTGATCGATCTGTGTCGGCTCTATAAGATCAAGTACCTGCAACTGCACCTCAATGACCAGCAGTCTACGGTTTTCCCGTTCTTGGCCTATCCTGAGCTGGCCTCGGTGGTCAGCGGTCAGCGTCGCACCTGGACCCGCGACGAAGTCACCAACCTGGTGCGGTACGCCGACGAGCGCGGCGTCACGCTGGTACCGGAGCTCGAGGGCCCCGGCCACCATGCCGGCAACCTGCGCAACCTGTGGGGGCGCGGGAGCACGCTGGACATTTTCAATGAAAACACCTACACGGGGATGCGCGCTCTCATCGGTGAGTTGTGCGAGGTCTTCGCTTCCTCTCCGTACATCCACATCGGTGCCGACGAGGGCAGTTTCGGACATCTGGGGAGCAGCACCAACGAGCTGGAGTACATGGCGGCGCACGGGCTTACGGGCAATGCCTTGGGCCACTACATCACGCGGGTGGACCAGATCGTCAAGGACTATGGCAAGCATACGATCTGCTGGGAAGGGTTCGGCGGCGACGGCGGAGGCAAAGGCGTGGAGCCCCTGCCCAAGGACATCGCCGTGATGCCGTTCGAGTCCACCTACAACCCTGCCAATCAGCTTGTGGCGAAAGGGTTCAGCGTCATCAACACCGCGTGGCGGCCGATGTACGTGGTCGGCAGCAAGTGCTGGTCGGCGGAGTTCATCTACGGCTGGAACATGTGGCTGTGGCAGCACCACGTCAACTTGAACCTGTACATCCAGCTCCCGCCGACCAACGCCGTGCTCGGCGCGCAGATGTGCGCCTGGGAGCAGACAGCGGATGTGGAGCTGCCGAGCACGCGCGTGCGCCTTCACGCCATGGGCGAGCGCACGTGGAGCCCCGACGGCACGAATACGCACTCCTGTGCCGACTTCGCCGCGCGCGCGGAAAAGACCGACGCGCTGCTGGACCGCGTGCTTGCGCTGGTCGACGTGCAGGCGGACGGAGTTTCGGGCGTGGAGTCACACGGGTATGAACTTTTTGATACCAACCTGGTGATCCGTCTGAGCGCGCCGGCCATCGGCACGATCCGCTACACCCTCGACGGCACGCCGCCGACGGCCGCCTCGCCGCAATACGCGGGACCGCTCGTGCTCGCGGGAGCCAATGCGCATTTTGAAAATCTCTTCTACAACAGCCGGACGGGCAATTACGAAGCCCAAGGCTACATCGCCAACCTGCAGGCACGTATCATCGATCCTTCCGGCCAGCCGGTCGGCGATGTCATCACCCTGCGGCATTACTGGTACAAGGGAGCCGAGATCGATGTGGCCGCCGCCGGCTTGAGCGGCTACGCCGTCGGAGAGGCGGAGCTGTTCCGCGACGCCCTTTCCGTCATCCTGACGCCCTCGGGGCCCGGCGTGATCCGCTACACGCTGAACGGCGGCGAGCCGACCGCTTCAAGTCCGGCCTATAGCGAGCCGCTGCTGTTGACGGCTTCAAACTGCGTGGTGCAGGGCATCAACTGGAACCGCGCCCGCGCCCAGTACGATCTCCAAGCGCCCGTTGTCATCCTGCGCGCCCACCTGTTCAGCCCGACCGGCACGGCGCTGTCCGGGTTGACGGCCAAAGCCGTCTACTGGAACATGAGTCATGCCTTGGCACAGCCGGACCTGGCGGCGCCTTCGGTGCCGTCAAACGTGACGGCGACCGTATCCTCCAGCCGGAGCGTGAGGCTCGCATGGTCGGCCTCGATCGATAATCTCGGCATGGCGGGATACGACGTGTACCGCGATGCCGCGCTGATCGCGTCGGTGGCCGAGACGGCGTTTACGGACACCGGTTTGACAGGCGGCACGACCTACCGGTACACGGTCAGGGCGCGCGACGTGCTGGACAATGTCTCCGAGGACAGCGTGCCGGTCGATGCGACGACCTTCCCGCTTCCCAACCCCGGAGGGAGCCTGCTGGCGCAAGAGTCGTTCGACTATGCCGAAGGGGCAAACGTGAGCGGGCTTGATGGCGGAACGGGGTGGGGCGGGCCGTGGGTCGTCGGGTGCAGCAGCTCGTTCCCGGCCACGGTCGAGCTCGGAAGCCTTGAGTATGCGGGGGTGGGGGCTGTCGGCAGGCACATGAAGTTCTGGACCAAGGGTAACGGCACGACCTTCGAAAATCTTGACCGCCCCTTCGCCGCAAGCGTTCTTGATCAGGGGCAGGTCATCTGGTTTGCGATGACGGTCGCGCTTTACGACTGCAAAGACGCGTCGACGTGGACGCTCGCCGGCCTGACGACCGACGCGAACGGCCTCACCAACGCGACGCTGTTTTCAACGGCTGCCGGGGCCGCGCCGTCGCCGTTCAAGCTCGGCAGCGACACGCTGTTCACGGGTGACACCAACATGACGCCGCATCTGGTTCTCGTGAGAATAGGGATGTCGGGCAACGCCAACGCCGAGAACGTGACCGTGTACGCCGATCCTGACCTTGGCGCCGATGCCGGCACCTGGGCCGGCTATTCGCGGGCCCTGTATGCGAACGGCGGGCTGACCGGCTTTGTTTCTCGGGGCGGCCGCAACGGCAGCTCTATGGTCGCCGAAGTTCACATGGACGAGATCCGCATCGCCGACGGCTGGCAGGTGGCGATCGGGCAGGCCGTTACACCCCCGGACAATGTGCCGCCGACGGTGGCCATCATAGCGCCGGTCAACGGCGCGACCTGTGATGCAAGCGGCCAGATCGCGATCAGCGCGAACGCCGCAGACAGCGACGGCACGGTGACCGGCGTGACCTTCTTCCAAGGGGCGGTCAAACTCGGAGAGGCGTTCTCCGCACCCTATGGCTGCGTGTGGAGCAACGTGCCCGCCGGATCCTATACCCTGACCGCCAAAGCCACGGATGACGACGGCACGGTCACGACCGCAGCAGCGGTCAGCATCACGGTTGCGTCACCTCCGACCGGAGGGGTCGCAACCGTGGAGGAGTCGTTCGACTATCCGGAGGCCGCCAACTTGTCTGGGCTCAACGGCGGCAGAGGTTGGAAAAGCCCGTGGGTGGTGGGAACTCACGCCTCGTATCCGGCGGTTGTTCTGTCCGGGCCTCTCGGAGACCGTGCCGGACTGATCCCGTCCGGCAACCACCTGAAGTTCTGGGCGAAGAGCAATGGGAGCGTGTATCTGAGCCTCAGCCGTGAGTGGGCAGCCCGGATCGCCGATGAGGGCCAGACCGTGTGGTTCGCGATGACCGTCGCGTTTTACGATGCGAAGGAGGCGTCCTCTTGGACGCTGACGGGACTGTCGACAAATGCGGAAAGCTCAGTCGGCGGCGAGTTGTTCCGGCTGCGGGCGAGTACGACAGCGGTGCCTGCGGCAGGACTCCTTTTCAACGGCACCCTGCTGTTCACGGGCGACACAAGCCGAACGCCGCATCTTCTGTTGGTGAAGATTGTCTTGTCCGGTGACACCAACGCCGAAACCCTGACCGCCTATGCCGATCCCGACCTGACCGCGGATTCGGGTACCTGGTCCGGCGTGACGAAGACCGTTTACGCCAACAACGGCCTGACGGGGTTCTCTTACAATAGCGGGCGCAACAGCAGCTCGTATGCATCGGACATCTACATGGACGAGATCCGCGTCGCTGCCATCTGGCAGGCGGCGGTGGGGCAGCCGGTGGCGGCCAACCCCGACGCCAACGCCAACGGCCTGCCGGATAGTTGGGAGACGGCCTACTTCGGCGGCACCGACAACCCCCTTGGCGCGGCTGGCTATGACTTTGACCATGACGGCATGAATAACGGAGACGAATACGGGGCCGGCACCGACCCGACCAATGCGGCCTCGGTGCTGCGGCTGACTGAGATCGGCATGCCCGCAGGCGCAGAGCTGGTGCTGCTGTGGCAAAGCGTGTCGGGCAAGACGTATGCGGTTCAGTCCTCCACGAACCTGCTCGCCGGCTTCAGAGACACGGCCGATACTAATCTCGTCGCGATTGGCGGCACGATGAGCCGGACGGTCACGGTGGATCAGGCGGCTGCCGGTTTTTATCGCGTGAATGTCAAACCCTAGCAAACGTGAGTGACAGGAACGTCTAACACAAGGATACTCGTGAGCAATAAAAGGATGATCGGGCATGCTGGCTTCGCGTGTCTGGCGATGATGCTCGGGGCCTGGGTTTCAGGGGCTGCCGAGACCGGGCTGCCGCCGGCTCTGGTGCCATGGCCAAAAACGGTGAGCGCCGGGCAGGGGCGCATGGAGCTTAAAGCCGGCAGGCTTGTTGCCCAAGACGCCTCGCTGGCGCCTTTGGCGCATATTGTGTCGGACGAGATTTTTTTTGTCAGCGGGATCCGCCTGAAGCCGGATGGAGGTCAAGTCGGCGCCGGGGACATCGGGCTGCAGGTAGACCGCCAGATGAAGGACGAGCAATACTCGCTGGCGGTCACCGACCGCGTCATGGTGCGCGGCGGCAGCTATCGCGCGGTGGCGTGGGGCACCGCGACGCTGCTGCAGGCGATTTCCGCCTCTGGCAAAGAGCCCGCGGGACTGCCGCAGATGAGGGTGGCAGATGAGCCTGCTGCGGAATACAGGGGACTGCTGATCGACTGCGCCCGGCAGTGGCATCCGGCCCAAAGCCTGAAGGACGTGATCGTGATGTGCCGGCTCTACAAGGTCAATTACATCCATCTGCACCTCACCGACAACGAGTCGTTTACCTTTCCCTCCAAGGCGTTTCCCTCCTTGCCGTCAGTCGCAGGAAAGAACGGGCGCCGCCATTACACGTGGGAAGAGCTTGTCGACGTGGTCACGTTTGCCGATGAGCGCGGCGTGACGCTGATTCCTGAATTGGAAACTCCCGGACATTCCGGCAAGCTGAAGCAGGTCGAGCCGTTTGGGCGCCCAGGCCTCAGCTGCGTCAACATGGCCAGCGAGAAGGCGTATGAGGCCTTCGACACGCTGATCGGCGAAATGTGCGAGGTGTTCAAGTCCAGCCCCTACTTCCACATCGGCACCGACGAGGCCACGCTGACCGGCTCTGGTGAACAGCCTGAGGAAAAGGCCTACATGAAGACGCACGGGCTCGAGACCGTGCGCGACCTTTTCAATCATCACATTGTCCGGCTCGATCAGATCGTCAAAAAGCACGGCAAAAAAACCATGCGGTGGGGGGGCTTCTCCGACGGCGGCAGCGGCGCCGCGAAGCTTCCCGCCGACATTGTCACGATGGTCTGGGAGGTCCGCGGCGGAGGCCCCGGCGGGAAGATCGACCATCCGATCATCAACGCCGCTTGGAAGCCTCTCTATGTGGTGGGCAACAAAGCCTGGCTGCCCGAGTATCTGCTTGAAAAGTGGAACGTCCGCCTGTGGCAGTTCCACTTGAGCGGCAGCGCGGGGGTCCAGCTTCCCCCGGGCCAGCCGGTCATGGGTGCCCAGATGTGCGCCTGGGAGCAGTCGGTCGACAGCGAGATACCGAGCCTGCGCTGGCGGCTCCCCGCGATGTGCGAGCGGGTCTGCAACCCTGATTCGGGCCGTCCTTATGCCGATTACGCGCGGCGCTTCGAGCGCACCGATGCGCTCCTGGACACGCTGTTTTGCCCGGTCCGGGCCGACTACGAAGGGCTGGTGGGCGACCTTAACGACCGCGTCTTTACGAATGCGCTGGTGATCAAGCTCAGCGCCAGAACGCCGGGGACGATCCGCTACACGCTTGACGGCTCCGAGCCGACCGCCTCATCGCCGCCGTATGCCGGCCCTGTCACGGTGCGCGTCGGAGATGTCAAGCCGGAGGACTACCTGTACTCGAGGGCGCGTGGACGCAACATGCGGACAAGCCAGCGGCTTCATCTGAAGGTCGCCTGCTACGGCGCGGACGGCAAGCCGCTCGGGCAGTCCCGCGAGGACATCCTGTATGCGACCCGGCCGCTGGTCCGCGCGAAGATCTATTACAGCCCCAAGATGTTCGACAACACGAAGGAGGACTGGAAGGCGGCCAAGGACTGGGAGAAGATGGGGATCAAGCCCGACAAGGAAGTCATCTGGCCGAGCCTGGTATTCAGCATGGACTCGGGCGTCCGCGGCGCCGTCTTTGTGCCCCTGTGTTCAGGCGTGGCATCTGCGGGGAAGATCAAGGTTCCTCAGGACGCCAAATACGCTTTTCTTTACGGCGACAGCGGCGGCGAGGTCACTGTCGACGGAAAGCTCGTGACCAAGTCCAGCGAGGCGCTGCTCCAGGCGGTTGATCTCAAGGCTGGCGTCCACGCCATCGAGGTCCGCTACGCGCATCCGAACGCGTTCCATTACGGAGGGCAGTCGCTTCTCTATGCTGTCCTTAAAGACGGGCAGGCCGTCGGCGAGCTGCTTGATCCGCCCAAGAAGGATGAGATATGGAACCGCCCCAAGAAAGGGATGTGGCATAGCCATGAGGAGCTGCTTGTGCCGTTTGATGTGCCGGGGCAGGCAGGCAGTGCGGGAAAATGAGCGCACTCATGCGATAACAAAGAGAGAATTCGCATATGAGCAGAGGACGGATACTTGCAGGGATTGTCGTGACGAGTCTGGCAGGGGCGTGGAGCTTGGCAGCCGCGGATGTTTCCGCGCCGGCCTGGGTCCCGTGGCCGAAGTCCGTCAAAGCGGCCGAGGGGTTCGAGGAGCTGACCGCCGCGAGCCGTATCGCCACGGCGGACGCGAAACTCGCGCCGCTGGCGTCCGTGCTGGCCGGCGAGATCTATCTCGCCACCGCCGCGAAATTGAGAACCTCGGCCGGCCCCGGCGGAAAAGGCGACATCACGCTGCGGCTGAGCAGTGCGGTGACGGCTGACGAAGGCTACCGGCTGACAGTCGGACCGGCGGGCATCCTCGTTGAGGCGAAGACCTGCCGCGGCGCGGCCTGGGGTACCGCGACGCTGCTGCAGGCCATCGAGAACGCAGGCGGCAAACTGCGCGTCCCCCGCATGACCGTCGAGGATGAACCCGTGGCCTCCTACCGCGGGCTGCTGATCGACTGCGGCCGGCAGTGGCATCCCGTCGAGTCCATGCGCCCGGTCATCGAGATGTGCCGCCTCTACAAGATCAACTACCTCCAGCTCCATCTGAACGACAACACCGAAGGGAACGTGATGGCCTTTCCGTCGAAGGCGTTCCCGCAGCTGGCTACGGACCGCAAAGGCAACCGGACGACCTACACGCTGGAGGAGATCACCGGTCTGGTGAAGTATGCCGACGAGCGCGGCGTGACTCTCGTGCCGGAGCTTTCGGGACCCGGCGCGCACGCGGGGCCCATGCGCTTGCTCTCGCCGCGCGGCAACACCATCGACGTCTGGAACGAGGCGACCTACGAGAAGCTGGCGGTCCTCTTCGCCGAAGTCGCCGAGGTCTTCAAGTCGTCGCCGTGGATTCACCTGGGCGGCGACGAAGGCTCGTTCGGGCATCTGGGCAAGTCTCCTGAAGAGCAGACCTACATGGCGTCAAAGGGCGTCAAGAATCCGCTCAACTATTATCTCCGCCGCATGGACGAGATCGTCAAGAAAAACGGCAAGAAGACCATCTGCTGGGAAGGCTTCGGCGGCGACGGCGGCGGCCTGCCGAAGGACATCCTCGTGATGCCGTACGAGTCGCAGTTCAACACGGCCGACAAGCTGGTGAAGCACGGCTTCAGCGTGATCAACACGGCCTGGAAACCGCTCTATGTCGTGGGCGGACGGAAGTGGGAGCCGGAGTATATCTATGACAGCTGGAACATGTGGCTGTGGGAGCACCACATCAACACCAAGTGCCACATCCAGCTCAAGGAGACGGATCCCGTGATCGGCGCCCAGATCTGCGCGTGGGAGCAGCACGCCGAGGTGGAGCTGCCCAGCACGCGCACACGCATCCCGGCGTTGAGCGAGCGCACCTGGAACCCGAAGCTCGGAAAGAAATACGCCGACTACGCGCCGCGCGCGGCGAGCGTTGACTCATTGCTCAACAAGGTTCTCGCCCGGGTTAACTTCGGGATGGGGGAGGAGTGGGCCGGCGAGGAGGACCGCGGCTACAGGCTTTTCATCAAGCCGTTGAC
>CAZXVN010000287.1:0-2392 GCA_964643945.1 uncultured Lentisphaeraceae bacterium
GCAGTCCATGACGCGTGAAGCCTATTGGGCGAACGCCGGAGCGCAGACCCGCCCGACCAATCCGACCGCAATCGGAACCGGCCTTTGGGAACAGGGATACGACTATGCGGCGGCAAGCAAGGTGCAGCCGTATCAGGAGACACTGGACATGCCCTATCTCGGTGACTTGGAGACATACCGCACGATTGCCAATAACGTGGGCGGCACGATCAAGCAGAAGGGCAAGACCCTTGTGGACGGCAGTTACAGCGGGGTCGGGCCTTCGGGTTTGTCGGCGGGGGTTGATCAAGGAAGCCTCGTCCTGGACGGGACATCCTACCCCATTGAGATATCCGGGCCTGTGGTGATTGACGGCGACGTCATCATTAAGGGGACCGTCAAGGGTCAGGGCGCGATCTACGCGGGACGGAACATTCACGTTGTCGGTGACATCACCTATGACTCGCCGCCCGCATGGCCGAAGCCCGACGCCAACCCTGCCGAGACGGTTAAAAGCAATGAAAAAAAGGACATGCTGGGGTTAGTCGCCAAAGGGAACATTGTGCTCGGCAACTACACGGCTCCGGATTGGCTGAACTCGATCAAGACGTACATCACCCCGCCGTGGGTGAAACCGTACGTCTGTGAACCCACGGACGCGCTCATCGGCTACCCATCCACTTTTTCTGGCAACTACACGGCGGATGATTCCGGAAAAAAGGTCAGTTACACGCTCAATAAGAAGACCAAGAAATATGAGCCGACCGGCACGGAGAACCGCAGTTATTATTCGAGTACGGTCGGGGACCAGAAGGTGAAAGACACCGCCCAATCTGCGCCGATCACGCGTATCGATGCCGTGCTTTTCAATAACCACGCGATCATGGGCAGTGTCGGCGCATGCATGATTAACGGTGCGCTGGTGGGTCGCGACGAGGGCATTCTCTACAACACGTCGCTGAGCTTCAACTGGGATATCCGGTTGTGGTCGCGCAGCCCGGACGGAATCAATTTCTTCATCTATCTGCCTCTGGCACCCGCTGATCCCCGCGTGGTCAGTTGGAGGGAGGTCATGTGAGGATGATCAAGCCATGGTTTTTCTTGCTCAGCCTCTGTGTTCTCGCGGGGGCGGCGAGTGCGGTTTCTGAGAAGGAATTGGATTCGGACGCGATGGTCAATGCGAAAGAATACGCGGACGCGCAAGCTCCTCGTGCTGATGTGGTGTTATGTCTGGAAGCGACGCGGCGCGCGGAGGCGGAAAACCGGATGGAGAAGATACGCAATCTCCCGCCGGAATATGTGCGGGACTGGAGCATCGGTAAGCTGACAGAGGGGGATCTTGAACGGATAGCGTCTGCGCCGCACGCGACAGAGTCGAGGGGCGCTGTCACGTTGCCACGTAATCGCCAGGCCCGCTTGTTGCTGGTGGGCGTGGCGGTTCTTGTTCTCGCGTTCCTCTATGGGAGGCAACGCCGAAGCGAGCCGGCCGTGATACCGGACAGACAGCCTTGTAGCGTCAGCGGGTTCCAGAATCGGTCATCGGCGCATCTGCGTCCGTATGGGCGGCAACGCAGGCGCGAACGGGGGGGGCTGCCGCCCCCATTGCCCTTCGGCAAGGTTCAGGAAAGGTTGATGCCTCGGAGAGGACTCCCTTCCGGCTAGTCGATGTGCTGGGTGATGAAGTTCTCGCGGATGTAGGTGATCGCTTCATCCAGCGAAGGCAGGATCTTGGTGCAATATTTGACCATCCACGGCGAGCAGTCTTTGAAACCGAAGGGCGAGAAAGCGACCACGAATTTGCCGAGGGTGTGCGCGGCGTAAAAGACTTCCATGGAGGTGCCGATGGAGGTTTTGCTGTAGTTCACCAGCAGGATGTCGGCTTCCCGCACATCCTGAAGGTCGAATTCCACGATCTCGTTCGCGCTGTCCACCTCGCGGTCCTTGAAGTTGCGGCGCATGGGATCGAGTAGCACGAAGTGATCGTTGAGCCGATTCTTAGCGAGTTCACGCCAAGTCATCGCCTGATCGCGATGCTCATCCATGATCGGGCCGCTCAAATAGATTTTCTTGTTCGCGTTCATAGGAACGTCAGGGGACGGTGAACGCGGCGGTGAGCGCCGCGACTTCGGAACGGACTTTTGCCTGCAGGCCGGTGTTGGCGAGGTCGCCGAGGATGTCGGCGATCCACATGCCGATCTGCTTCATTTCCGGTTCTTTCATGCCGCGCGTGGTGACCGCTGCGGTGCCGATGCGGATGCCGGAGGTGATGAACGGGCTGTTTTTGTCGAACGGAAGGGTGTTCTTATTGCAGATGATGCCTGCGGTGTCGAGCGCGGCGGCGGACTCTTTGCCGGTGAGGCCGCTGCGTGCGACATTGACCGGCATCAGGTGGTTGTCTGTTCCACCCGAGACA
>CAZXVN010000288.1:0-5026 GCA_964643945.1 uncultured Lentisphaeraceae bacterium
GCGAGCGTTCGGCGGGCTCCAGTATTTGAGCGACGTGTCGCGCGGGTTCATCGAAAACTGGGAGGTCGAATCGTATCGCTCCAAACAGACGTAAGCAGCGGTTGCGGGTGCGAGGGCACACGTTACCGGGTATAGGGTGACGGAAAAACTCGGGTTTTCGAGGGGGAAGCCTGAGTCTGACATGAGTCGCACTGTTTTTGGGGGAATCGGATATATGGTGCGCGCGGAAAGAAAACTGCGTAAGGGGAACCTGGGGTCCTGTGCCGTCTGTTTTGCGGCCATGCTCGGGATTCTGCTGATGCCCGTGGCGTGCATGACGCCTGACAAAGCGATCCGCGAGACAGATGAGACGGGAACGCGGCTGGCGACGGAGTTTTGGCAGAAACAGACAGGACGGACCAACACGTTTGACTTGTGTCGGCCTGCTGATGCGCTGACCTTGCTGATCGCGTTGTTGGCGGCGGCGCGCGGCGAGCAGGGCGTGATTTTTCCTTCGATTCCACAGGTGGCGGCGACCGGCACGTCCAACTCCGCGTATGGGCTTTCGCTGACCGGCGCGTTGTGCGTGGCGGCGCGGAATGACCGCAAATACCAGAAGTTCAAGGAGGACATCTTCTTTCGCGCGCTGGATCTGGATTATCAGCAGTACGCGTTTGAGACGTCGTTCAGCGGCATGCTGCTGGGGGTGCTCACGGGCGGCGCAGGCGCGGATCAGGCGAGGGGCGCATCTGAGGGTGCCGCCGCACGCAAATTGCCTGACGGAACAGCAGTGGCGGCCAGGCTGGCTTTGGATGTTGTGAGCCTTTTGAATGACGACTGGCACTCGACGTCGATCTCCGGCGATCTGACGGTCACGGTGCCCCTGATGCGGGGAGCGGGTCGCGACATCGTACGAGAGCCCTTGACGCAAGCGGAACGCGATCTGGCTAATGCGATACGGGCATTCGTATACTATCGGCAGACGTATGCCGTGTCGGTTGCGAGCGGCTATTTCCGGGTGTTGGAATTGGCTCAGCGCCTGAAGAACGCTCTGGAAAACGAGCGTCGTTTGGAGGAGAACAGCAAGCGCGCTGAGATGATGTTTGACGCGGGGCGCATGCAGCGGATACAGGTTGATCAGGCGCGGACCGATTTGCTTAAGGCGGGAGAGAGTGTGATCCTCTCCCGCATGAATTACGCGACGGGGCTTGACGTGTTCAAAATGACGCTCGGCTTACCGCCCGAGGCGCCTGTAACGGTGGATCCCGAGGAACTCCGCCGCCTCGAAAAGCAGATGGAGCAGGTGGCGGAGAGCAAAAAGAGTGCGGCAGCGGATTTTCCAGAGGAGTCGGATTCGTTCCGGATCGCTTTGGCTTCACGGCAGGATCTTCTGATCACGCGGAGCCTGTTGGAGGATACCGAGCGGGGTGTGATGCTCGCTGCGGACGCGCTGCGAGCGGACGTGGCTTTGAACGTCGGTCTGGCAACGGAGCGGGACCGTGCGATGGGTGACGCCCGTTTTGCCGACACCGACAGGTGGACGGCTGGCATACGTGCCGGCTTTCCGTGGGATCGGCGCAAGGAGCGTAACGCATTTAAAAAGCAGTTGATCCTGGTGGAACAGGCGAAACGTATACTGGAGGAACAAGAGGACCGCGTGAAGCTTGACGTGCGGAGCGGGCTGCGCACGCTGGTGGCCGCACGGTCTTCCTATGAAAATCAAATCGAGGCTATGAAAGTGGCGCAGCTGAGGGTGCAGAGCAACGACCTGTTCCTTCAGTCGGGACGTTCGACCATGCGCGATATTCTGGAGGCCGAAAGTGCGATGCTGGACGCGCGGAACGCGTTGTGCTCATCGGTGATTCAGTGGCACATCAGCGAACTGGCACTGCGCCGCGATATGGGGGTGCTCGATGTGTCGGACGCGGGGATATGGCCGGTTGCGAATGGGGAGCAGCATGATTAAGAACCCAGTAAACAATAAAAAAATGATTGTCGCCTGCATCGTGACGGCGTGTGCAGGGGGCTGGCTGCTGATGCGCGGTGGCGGCACACCGAGCGAGTCCGTGCCGGTGTTCGCCGTTCAGGCCGGACCGCTGACCATCGCAGTCACTTCAGGCGGGTCGATCCAGAGCCGCGACAAAGTCGTGATCTCCAGCGAACTGGAGGGAAACAGCACCGTGATCTGGGTGATCGAAGAAGGCACGAATGTGCAACGCGGCGACCTGCTGTTAGAATTTGCCACCAGCGAGCTCATCGAGAAGCGTAACGCGCAGGAGATCGTGGTCGACAATGCGGAAACGGCTTTGATCCTCACGCAAGAAAAAACGGGGATAACGGAGGGTGATAATGAAGTCGCGATGTTGGATTGCGAAGTCAACCTGACGCTGGCAAAGATGGCGCTTGAAAAGTATCTGGACGGTGATTATCCCCAGCAGTTCAAACAAAGCAAGGCAGATATCGCACTGGCCGACGAGGAGGTCAAGCGGGCTGCGGAACGGATGGAATGGTCGCAGCGGCTTGCGAAAGAGGGCTTCCTGACTCGCACGGAGTTGCAGGCTGACGAGTTGGCCCTGCAGCGTAAGCAACTCGATTTTGAGATGGCACAGACCAAAATGAATGTGTTGACCAACTTTACGGTTTTACAGCAGCGGGCGACATTGGACAGCACGCTTCGCAAAGCCGAGCGTGCGATGGTGCGCACGGAGTGGCAGAACAAGTCGTCGCTCCGGCAAGTCAAAGCCGAATTGCGTGCGCGGCAGCGTGATCGTGACCGCGCCACCAACCGGCTGGAGGAACTGAATGCCCAGATCGTGAAGAGCAAGATCTACGCGCCGACGAACGGGATTGTGCTGTACACGTCGACGGTGCTGATCTCGCGGCGGCAGTGGTGGATTAAACCTCTGGCGGCGGGTGCCACGGCGGTTGAGCGGCAAGAGCTGATTTATATTCCGATCGAGTCCGGCATGGTGGTGGAAGTGATGATTCCCGAAGCCAGCCTCAACAAGATCGACATCGGAATGCCGGCGCGGGTGAAGATCGACGCCTATCCGGATCGCGTGTTCGACGGGCGTCTGGTGAAGATCGGCATCTTGCCGGACGGGCAGAGTTCGCAGTTGAACCCCGACCTGAAACTCTACAAGAGCGAGATCGAGTGCAGCTTCCCGGACGTGACCATCCGGCCCGGTATGAGCTGTGACGTGGAACTGGTGAAAAAAGACTACGGAAAGGTTTTGTATGCGCCGGTGCAGTGTGTGGTTAGGGTCGATGGCGTACCGCGCGTGTACGTGAAGGAAGGTTCCGCCTGGGTGCCGCGTATCGTGCGGGTGGGCATGGACAACAACCGCATGATCCACCTGATCGACGGTGTGCGCGAGGGTGAGGAGGTGATGTTGGCTCCTCCCGTCAACGAACAGAAAGAGACCTTCAGAATGTCGTCCTCAGCCCAAAACGACAGAACTGCGAACGGGGTGGAGCCAGCCAAGGGTCTGCGAAAATGGCCGCCTGCAGGATCGTCGAAGAAATCAGGGCTGGAGGCACATGCCCTAGACCCCCAAACGCCATGATCAAGCCCGGAACAGAGAGCGATCCCCCTCCGCAGGCGCAGGCGGTGGTGCGGTTCGACGATGTGAAGCGGTACTACACGATGGGCGATGAGGAGGTGTGCGCGTTGAACGGCGTCTCGTTCTCAATCCGCAAGGGTTCGTACTGGGCGATCATGGGGCCGAGCGGTTCCGGCAAAAGCACCATGCTCAACATTCTTGGCTGTCTTGACCGTCCCACGTCGGGTGCGTACTGGCTAAACGGCGAGAACGTGGCTGAGATGGACGACAACCAGTTGAGCGACCACCGCTTGCGCAATCTCGGTTTTGTGTTCCAGAGTTTTCATCTGATCCCGCAATTGACAGTCAGCGAGAACATCGAGGTGCCGCTGCTGTATCTGGGGCTGCCCCCCTTCGAGCGCAGGGAAAAAGCCGAGGCCTTGGCAGAGCGTGTGGGCATGGCGCACCGGCTACGCCATTTGCCGTCCGAACTTTCCGGCGGGCAGCGTCAGCGCGTGGCGGTGGCGCGCGCTTTGGCAAATGACCCGGCCGTGCTGTTGGCGGATGAACCGACGGGCAATCTCGACAGTGTGACAAGCGTGCAAATCATGCGGCTGATACACGAGCTGCATGAACAAGGCATGACGGTGATTCTCGTGACGCACGAGCCGGAGATCGTTGCCTATGCGAAGGCCAGCATGGTGCTCAAAGACGGTAAAATCCTGTCGATCCAAGAGGGAGTCACGTGAGCCAAATCCGCTATTTCTGGCCGTTTGTCAAACTGGGGCTGTCCGATGTTTGGCGACACAAAACCCGCTCGTTTCTCACGATGCTGGGCATGGTGTTCGGGGTGGGCAGCGTCATCGCCATGTTGGCGGTGGGCGAGGGTGCCAGCCAGCAGGCGCTGGAGTCGATCAAGCGGCTTGGCAGCCAGAACATCATGTTGATGTCAGTGAAGCCGACCTCTGAGGAAAGCGGCAGCACAGGCGCTCAGCGCGGCAGTCTGGCCGTCTACGGTTTGTTGTACGAGGACGAGGAGCGCATCAAGGAAACCGTTCCCGGCGTCTGTTTGACCGTTCCCGCACGGATGACCCGGCGTAACGCGCGGGTGGGGGAGAGGCAACTCGAGATGCGTGTGGTCGAGACCGAGCCGGATTGGTTTGAAGTGGTGCAACGGCCGGTTCTTGCCGGACGTGTGCTCTCCGAACATGATTTGCAGATGCGGGCCAATGTGTGTGTGCTCACCGAGCACGGGGTCCGGCGCTTACTCGCTGCGGAAGGGATGGTCAGGGAACGCATCCGGTCCGGTTCGGAGATGTTTGAAGTCATCGGCATCGTACAGAACGAAACCGGCGGAACGGTCCGCGCACCATACAGCGATGCGGACGCCTACATGCCGCTCACGACGGGGACGAAGTTGTTCGGCGAAGCAAACATCCTGTAACTGGCGGGCGGCATGGAAGAGGAAAAAGTCGAGCTGAGTCAGAGCATCGTCAAAATGAGAG
>CAZXVN010000289.1:0-5633 GCA_964643945.1 uncultured Lentisphaeraceae bacterium
ATAATCGTCCCATCGGCCGTCGGTGAGCTGTACGAGATCCGACCCGTCGGCGGAGGCCTTGAAGATATGAAACGTGCTCTCGGGACGGAAGTAGTAATGGTTGAAATTCTTGAGACGCTGATAATCCTCTGGACCGCAATACTGCTCGTCGTAAGAGGGATTCTCGGGAAGCCTGTATTCCGCCTCGGTGAAGGCGAAGGCGACGGTCTTTCCGTCGTAGTCCAGGTCCAGGCCGGTGAATGCGCCGGCGTCTTCCAGTTTGCGCCCGTTCAGCCGCCCGCCCCGCACAACAGACCTGGCCAGCACGCTGCGTACGACGGGAGCCTCGCTGAAAGGTTTTTCCAGCACATACACGCCGCCTGCCTTGGCCTGGTTAAAGCCCAGATACTGGTCCACCATGTGGATCTCGCCGCGCGCCTGCTTGTTGTGCTTGAGAAAAATGATGCGGTCGAAGTCCAGCAGCGGGTTCCGGAAGGCGATCTTGCGCCGCAAGGCCGTGGCCTGGGCGAACAGCTCCCTTTGCCGCGCTTCAGGTGCGGCCTGTTCCAGCTTGTCCGCTTCCTCCTGAAGCGCGCGCAGCGCCGCCGTTTCAGCCGAGAGATCCGGGCAGCGGGCCATCCGCTTGAGATCCGCCAGCAGGGCGGCCGTACGGCGAAGCACCACCTCCAGCGGGCTCGTGTCTGTTTCGAGGAGCATCGCATCGGGTCGGAAGCTCTCCCGCGCCAACCGCGCACGGTCCCACTTGACGGAATCGGCAATCAGGCCTTGCAGCAGCGCATATTCATCCTGGCTCGTTTGACCGGAATTGCCGGTGGCGGAGTTATCCTGACACAGACCCGCCCCGGCCTGGAAAAACAGCAGCCCTGCTGACAATGCGGCAACGATCCCCCCCGTTGCCAAGCTTCTTCGCATTCTCAATGAACGTCCCTCCTTCAAAGCGTGCTATTTCAGCACATACGTTCCGGGCGCGAACCTGCCGAGCGGACAGACAAAGGATCCCCTGACCACTGCGGTCGGCTGGCCGACGGGGCGGCCGCGAAGGTCGCACGGCTGGGCGGAGGTCACGTTCAGTCCGCCCGGCAGGTCGACCCGGCACGCGGCGCTGATGCCCTCCTGTTCCCATAAACGGAGCAGCCATCCCGCGCCGTCGGCCGCCGGCGCGAAAGCGGTCACGAAAACGCCGCGCGAGGAAGGCGCGACACCTCTCTGACTCGCAGGCAAAGAACCCGCCGCGCCGTCTGCCACGGCGGCGAGGCAGGGCGACCGGGCTTCCCACGCCTGCTCCACCCAAGAGCAGCCCTCTCCGGCCGGCCACAGCCGCACGCGGCTTGACCACGTCCCGCTGATCCACTGCCTGAAATTCGTGCCCCAGATGTTGTTGAACAGGTTCACAAACACCTGCGGCTCGCGCGGCTGCCACGTCTTCGCGTAGCGGTAGATGCCCGGATACCCCAGGCTGACCAGCGGGCTGTCTAGGGGGGCCAGCCCCACGCCCCTGCCGCCGCGGCCGGTCACAGTCATGCCGCTCGACAAACAGAAGATGTCGTGATTGGCCCCCGCTACGATGTCCTTGGACGGGTCAATCACCGTCCCCAGCCGCCCCAGCCGGAACTGCGGCTCTTCAGCCTTCACCGGCAGACAGAGCCAGCCGGCCTCTGGCCAAGGATCGTCCTGCTTGCCGCTGGCCACCCACTGCATGTCCACATACGGCACCTTCCCGGCATATAGCGTAACCTGCAGAGCCACCGCATGGGGCACCCCAGCGCCGGCCTTCGCGCTCAGCGTCACGGTGGCCGACACCGGGCCCCGGCTGACGTTGACGGTCATGTCCTTGGGCGAGGCGGCACCATACTTGATCTGCGAGGCCGGCAGCAGCTTGGGTTTGCCGAAGGTCGATGTCCAGTCCGGGCGGATCTTGCAATACGCGGCCAGGTAAGCCTCGTTTACGTCATGGTCGAACCGCTCGTAAAGATACTGCCCGGCAGCGTATTTCGAAGCGTCGATCAGCTCTTGTCCCGTGGCCTTGTCGATGACCGACACGATCCCGCCGCGCGCCGGGTCGAGGCGGACACGCAGCGCCTCGTTTTCCAACGTTGTCCCAGCCGGGTCGACGGTCACGGCGCCGGGCTGCTGCGGGGCGTCGTCCACAGGCACGTAGGTGCGATACCCTTGGGGCGGCAGAGAGCCTGCAAGAAAACGCAGCCGGGTGCCGTCCCTCTCGACGGGCACGAGCGCGCCGCTGGAGACGTCGCGCAGCGCCGTCGCGCGGATGGAAGGCGCGTCGGCGGTGACCAGCGCCTGCGCGCGCGTCCACGCCAGCGGATTGTGGACCACGATGCGCGGCCCTTGGACGTTCACCGCACGGGCCAGGCTCTCCATATTCGCCTGCAGCGCCGCCTCGACAGGCGCTTGCGCATCGCGGATGTACTGCCCCTTTTCAACGAAGGAGCGCTCCAGTTTGCCGTACGTGCCCTTGGCGCGGGCCGCCTCCCACTCCTTGCCGTACAGGGCGGGCAGCAGCCACATGTTGTAACCCCAGGTGTGCTCGCCGAACAACAGGCTCTTCTCGTATGCCGCGGCCACGGCGTCTTTCGCCGGCGGCACCTGCACGCCCCAAATGCCCAGCAGCGTGTTGAGCGTCTCCAGCGCGCCGATCTCGGGCCGCACGTTGCGGGCGGTCTGGGTCTCCACGGGCATCGACATGATGCCGTGTATCCACGTGTCAGGCATGTCGCCCCGGATCACGGGAATCTCGGCTTTCTCCTTGCGCAGCGCGTCGCTGAAATCCGAGAGCCTGCCCAGGCGGATCTTCACGCCCGGCAAGGTTTTCTCCGCTTCCTTCAGCAGCTTGTCAACCTCTTCGGGCGATGGCGGCCCCTGGTTGTCGCCGGAGTGGATCAGGGCAAGCCAGGTGTGGTAGGGCCAGCCGGCGGGCGCGGCCAACTGAGTCCCGTAATCGCCGCCGCTGTACTGGGTCAGCACCCGCGAGCCGTCCGGGCCTTCCCACCAGAAAACGGGAGGCAGTTGCGGCGAAGAGCTTCCCGAGTTGCAGCCGCGGTGCAGGAACTCCACGCCGGCGTGCTTCAAAAGCGTGGGCAGGATCCAACAGTGCGAGGGCACATCGGTCATCTTGGCGTCGCGCGCCAACGGTTGCCCGAACTGCTGCGACAGCTCTGTGGAAAAGCGCATCGCCCGTACCATGTCCTCCAGCTCGAGCGACTCCGTGTGCGTCGTAAAGGGCAAGGCATGCCACACGAGCTGCCCGGCTTTGATCGCGCTGACCACACGTTCACGACGCGCCGCCGCTTGCTCTGGCCCGAGGATCTGCGCCATCGGCCAGCCGGGGACGGTCCAGGCGAAACGCTTCTCGGGCGGCTGCAGCCGGTTGCGCTCACACACGTCCAGAGCCTGGTCGATCATCGTGGTCTTATACTTATCCACCACCGCGTGTGCGTAGTCTGTGAAGCCGATGTCGAAGTGCGTCTTGAAGACCACAACGACTTCCGTGACATCCGCCTTGGCTTGCGGCTGCGGTTCGGCGCGCACGGCCAAAACAAGAACGGCTAAAGCCGCAAGCGTGCACCACACGCCCTGTCGTTTGTCTCTCATGTGCATGCTCCTTGTTTTCATGCTTCGCTGTTAGCGTATCAACAGCACGGTATGGGGTCGCATTCTCAATTCGTCAGACACCACGAGATCGTCCAGACAACCCGTTCCGGCGAACGTCACGCTGTTCAGACGCTTGGCGTCCGGGTTCGCGCTCACCAGCCAGGTTCCTGACGGGCTGCGCAAAAAACGCCCGTCGCCTTTTGCGTAACCGGCCCCGCCGGGAACCGTCAGAGCCACTCCGTTTAAAGCGACGCTGTAGTAGGTCAGGCCGTTAGTCTTGTCGCCCGCGTAATCGAACGTCACGGTCAGGCGCGCCCAGTTCGTCGCGCCGACGGGCGTGTTCGCGTACGTCAGCCAGGTTCTGTTCGAGTGGCTCTGGTCACCGCTGCACCAGGCGTTGATGTGCCCGTTGGTGTCGATGAACACGCCGCCGTGAACGTCCGCGAGCGCGTTTGTGTCGGGCCTCGCGTCAAGGGTGCCCGGCCGGCTCATCAGGTCAATGACCGTTTGGGCCGGTGAACTGGCCTGAGCAAGCCGGTTCGAGAACAAGGCGCTTTGATAGGTCAGGACGTTGGAATGAGTTGCGGTGGACACCGGATACGCCCAAGAGGGCCACGCGTACACCAAATTAGTCACGTGAGCCTCAGTGCCGGAAGCGCCGTACCAGCCATTCGAATTCAAGGGCACGAACAGCGAGTCGCCCGCATTCATGCCTGGCGGTTCGAACGTGATCTGGTAAGGAATCGCGTTCATAAAAGGCGCGTACACGATAATCAGATTCTCCCATGCGTTTGAGCTGACAGCCTGCGGCCCGCTCGCGACCAGCGTCACCGTGTACGTGCCGGTGTTGGTATAGACGTGAACGGCATTGGACGAGGCCGTGTTGGCCCACGTCCCGTCACCGAAGTTCCAGTAACGGTTCGTGGCCGACCCGCCAGCAGGGTCTGTGAACGTGACGGTTAGCGGAACGATTCCGCTCGTCGTCTGTGTGACCGCCGGCGCAGGGTTTACGGGCGAGCCGGTCAGCCGGCTTAACAGGGTGTCGGTCGCGAGCACCCGCTGGCTGAAATCGGCAAACGTCTTGTCCGCATTCGGGTTCCAGATGCGCTCGCTCATGGCGGCGACACGCAAGCGGAGGCTGTCTAACTCGATCGTCTCGGGCTGTTCCCACGCGCACATCTGGGCGCCGATGACGTTTGTCGTGGGAGAGACCGTCACCCATTGGACCTGGCTCCAGTCCTTCTGGTAGCGCCCGAATCGGTACAGGTTCCAGCCGTAGATGTTCTCGGGCGAGCACTGTGTGCCGTTGACGACGTAGAGCGGGTTCCATGCCGTGTTGATGACGGGGTAGCCGTCCGCGACCAGCTGGCTGGCCGGATAATACGTGTTCTCAAAGGCCATGACAGGAAGGGTGTGTGGGATCGGTTCCAAAGGCGAACTGCTCGGGTCCCTGTGAAAGCCTTCCCAACAGAGCATCTGCTTGCTGTACTTCGTTGTGATCAGCTCGTTGAGCGTACGTAGCAGGCGCCGGTAGAGCTGGTACGAATCATCATAAGTGTAGGGGGCGGCATAGCCGAGCGCCTGGAAGCGCTGGACGAAGTTTGTGTTCTGATGCGCAAACTCGAAATCAGCTTCATCTCCGCCGACATGAAAGTAAGGCGTCGCTTGAAAGACCGAGCAGATTTCGCCGATCAGCACGTCGAGCGCGTCCATCACCTCCTGTTTAGCCCAGTTGATCGTGGCGTGATGCTCATACGGGAGCGTGTCCTTGATCTTGAAAAGATCCGGCATGGCCCGGTTCATTGCGGCTTCGTGTCCCGGGATTTCCAACTCAGGGATGATGGTCACCCCGCGCTCTTGGGAATAACGTTCCAGCTCACGCAGTTCGCTTAGCGTATAGGCGGGCCCGCTGTAGTTCTGCGTGGTCAGCAGAGGAAAAGCGGTGGAGGGAAACTTGAACCCCTGATCGTCGGTCAAGTGGAGCTGCAGATAGCGGATCTTGTACAGGCGGCAAAGCCGGACGG
>CAZXVN010000290.1:0-4577 GCA_964643945.1 uncultured Lentisphaeraceae bacterium
ATTTCTAGGGTCTGTCCGAAAATCCGAAAGTGTCCGTCCACAAAACCGCGCTGTCAGCGCATCGTCGCGCGTATGTCCTGACTCAGCTCATCGCCGTTGCAAAGCTGTTTCGCCAGCTCGACCAAATCAGAGTCCTTCGCGCCCTGGGGCTCGACCAACGCTTCCACATGCCCGTCAGCAAACACCACATGCGCGACATACCGCTTCGCCACCTGATGGTTGAAGCCGAGCACCTCTTGCTCTTTGCACACATAGCCGCGGAGATCGGTCTCGAGCACGCTGTCCGCGCCCGTCCCGTTTTGGTCCTTGGACACCTCCTCGGCGTGCAGCTTCCCCTTGAAAGCCGGCATCTCCGCAAACAGCAGCAAGTTGGCCGCGCTGCCCCGCGCCGCGAGCGCGTCCAGCGGAATCCAGCGCCAGTCCGGAAAGTTCTCGGGCGTGGGGTTGGGCTTGTGGTCGAAAGCGAAATACCCGTTCATCACATAGGAGCGCATCACCTTCTCCAGCCCCGCCCGCCTCGCCACTTTCTTATGCACATCGCACGTGTACGCCCCCAGATCCTTGCCCACGTAACTCCACAGCGTGCCGTTGGTGATAGACTGATAGGCGGCATCGCCGTAATAACACGCCTTTTTCATCTTTTCGGACTGCATGTCCTTGTTCGGCCACTTGCCGGGGCCCGTCCAGTTGACCCACCCCTTGTTCTCATGGTAGTAGAGCACGTACTGCGAGCTTTCCGCCGTCGCCCAGCGCCCCTCGTACGAGCCCGCAAACGGCAAATGCCCGCAGTCCACGCCATGGCCCAACGCCGCCTTCGCCAAATTATGCAGGTTGGCCTTACACCGTATCGCCTGCCCCATGGCACGGGCCTTGGTGAACTGCGTGGCCAGCGCCGCCGCCAGAACAGCGACCAGCGAGATCACGACCAACAGTTCGACCAGTGTAAATCCACAGATCCTTTTCACGCGAAGCATATCACTCCTATGCGCTTTTGAGCAGTGTTATATCTTCTCTTTTATTGCCGTTTGTGGCAAGGGTTTTTATTCGCCCATTTTTTTCTTGCGAAACACTCGAAAATCCGCTGAAATAGCCCGCAATCGTTTACACCGTAGTAGGTTAGAAAGGAATCGCCTTTTATGCGCTGGGCACGTACGTTAATCGCCACACTGCGGGATGACCCTCAGGAAGCCGAAATTGTCAGCCACAAGCTCATGGTTCGGGCAGGCCTCATCCGCAAACTCGCTGGCGGCCTCTATACGTTTATGCCGCTCGGCCTGCGCGCCCTCCACAAGGTGTCCCAAATCGTGCGGGAAGAGATGGACCGCGCCGGCGCTCAGGAAATCCTCATGCCCGCCCTCCAGCCCGCCGAGCTCTGGGAGCGCTCAGGCCGCCTCGCCGCCATGGGCGCCGGCCTGTTTCGCCTCCGAGACCGCGCCGAGCGCCTCATGACCCTCGGCCCCACTCACGAGGAGGTCGTCACCGCTCTGCTCGCCGGCGAAATCAACTCTTACCGCCAGCTCCCTTGCACGGTCTATCAGATCCAGACCAAGTTCCGCGACGAGATCCGCCCGCGCTTCGGCCTGATGCGCGCCAAAGAGTTTATCATGAAAGACGCCTACAGCTTCGACACCTCGCTCGAAGCCGCCGACGCCTCCTATCAGGCCATGTACAACGCCTATGTCCGCATCTTCGCGCGCTGCGGCCTCGCCGCCCGCCCCGTGGAGGCCGACACCGGCGATATCGGCGGCAAATGGTCGCACGAGTTCATGGTGCTTGCCGATTCGGGCGAAGACGGCGTCATCGATTGTCCGGCCTGCGGCTACGCCGCCAACCAGGAGCGCGCCGAGCGCGCCGTCGCGGCTCCCGCCGACGCCGCCTGCCCGCCCGCCGCCGAGGTCGCCACGCCCGGCATACGCACCATCGACGACCTCGTCGCGCACTTCCGTTGCGGCGCCGACCGCTTCGTCAAGACCCTCGTCTACCTCGTGGACGGCAAGCCCGTGGCCGTCCTCGTGCCCGGCAACCGCGACCTGAATGAGCACAAGCTCAAACGCCTGCTCGGGGCCAAAAAGGTGGAACTCGCCGATGAGGCCGCCCTCCCGAAGCTCACGGGCGCGCCCGTCGGCTTCGCCGGCCCCGTCGGCCTCACGATCCCGATCTATGCGGATCAGGGCCTCAAGGGCGTTTCCGGCCGCATCACGGGGGCGAACAAGGCCGACACCCACATCATCCACGTCGACCTTGCCCGCGACACCTCCGTCACCGCTTTCAAAGACCTCGTCAGCGTCGGTGCGGGCGACACCTGTCCGCACTGCGGCCAACCCATGCAGCTCAAGCGCGGCATCGAGGTCGGCCATGTCTTTAAGCTCGGCACCAAATACGCCGAGTCGTTCGAGGCCACCTACCTGAGCGACAAGGGGCAGCGCGAGCTGATGGTCATGGGATGCTACGGCATCGGCGTCACGCGGACGCTTCAGGCCGTCATCGAACAGAGCCATGATGCCGACGGCATCATCTGGCCGATCTCCGTCGCGCCCTTCTCGGTCATCCTGCTCCTGCTCGACCCCAAAGACCCGGCTGTCAGCGCCGTGGTTGACTCGCTGGAGCAGGCCCTGCAAGCCCGCGGCATCGACGTCTTCGTGGATGACCGCGAGGAGCGGCCCGGCGTGAAGTTCAAGGACGCCGACCTGATCGGCTGCCCCATCCGCGTGGTGGCAGGCGCCAAAGGTCTCGCGAAAGGCGGGGTCGAAGTCAAACTCCGCACCTCGAAGACTGCTGACCTCGTGCCCGTCGAGCAGGCGGTCGCAGCGATTTCCAAACTGGTGGACGACTTGTCTGCCACATTGAACAAGTAACCTGTTTCATCTAAGGATATCCTTATGAACATCGATGAGCTGAAAGCGACGAAGAGCGGCACAGCACTGACAAAACGGGAACTGGTCACCCGCATCTCAAAAGAGACCGGCATCATCCAGCTCGAGGTTTTCTCGGTCCTCCAGAAAGCCCTCGACGGCATCATCGACGCCCTCGACGCGGGCATGCATGTGGAGTTCCGCGAGTTCGGCGTGTTCGAGATCGCCGTGCGCAAGGCGCGTATCGGCCGCAACCCGAACAAGCCCCAGGATGTGGTCCACATCCCCGTCCGCAAGGTCGTCAAGTTCAAGCCCGGCAAGCGCATGCGCCAGATGCTCGCCGGGAAATGAAACCATGAGCACTCAGCCCCTTTCCTTCGAGCCGCCGCGCGGCATGCGCGACTTCTACCCCGAGGACATGCTCTGGCGCAATCGCGTCTTCGACGCTTGGCGCCAGGCCTCGTGCGCCTTCGGTTTCCAGCCCTATGACGCCTGTGTGGTCGAGAGCCTCGAGCTCCTCCAGCGCAAGAGCGGCGAAGAGGTCTCCGGGCAGATCTATCACTTTGAGGATAAAAGCGGACGCCAGCTCGCCCTGCGCCCTGAGATGACCCCCACGCTCGCCCGCATGATCGCCGCACGCCAAGGCCAGCTCGCCTTCCCCGTCAAGTGGTTCACCATCGCCCAGTGCTTCCGCTACGAGCGCATGACCCGCGGCCGCAAACGCGAGCATTACCAGTGGAACATGGACATCATCGGCGAAGAGAGCGTCTCAGCCGAAATCGAGATCCTGGCCGCCGCCGCCGCCAGCCTCCAAGCCATGGGCCTGCCTGACAGCGCCTATCAGATCCACGTGAACAACCGGGCGCTGCTCGCTGAGCTCCTCGCGAAGTCGGGCATCGCACCCGAACACCACGCCGCTGTCTTCCTGGCTCTGGACAAGCGCGGCAAAAACACGGACGATGAAATCGCCGCGCTTCTCAAGACCGCAAGCCTGACTGATCCGGCCATCCAGCAAACCTTTGCCTTGCTCGGCGTGCAGACGCTCGACCAAGCCGCTGAACTCGCAGGCGCGGATTCGCCCGCCATCGCCGTCTTGCGCGAACTTTTCGCGCTCGCGGAAACCTATGGCATCGCGGACCGCCTCGTTTTCGACATCGCGGTCATCCGCGGGCTCTCCTACTACACCGGCATCGTCTTCGAAGCCTTCGACACCGCACGCCTGTTCCGTGCGATTTTCGGCGGCGGCCGCTACGACAGCCTGCTCACCACCATCGGCGGCGCGCCCACGCCCGCCGTGGGGATCGGCTTCGGCGACGTGGTCGTTGTGGAGGTGCTGAAGGAGCTGCTCGGCGAAACTGCCGCAGCCGAGAAGAGCGGCGTCATCGTCGGCTACATGTTCCCCGAGCAGCGCGAGGCCGCGACGCGCCTCGCCCGCGCCCTGCGCGAGAGCGGCGAGCCGGCCGACCTCATGCTCGCCCGCCAGAAGCCCAAGCAGTTCTTCGCGCGCGCCAGCGCCGGCACCGCCGCCGACGCCGTCTTCATCGGCCCGGACGATGTGGCCAAAGGCGCCGCCAAGCGCAAGAACCTCGCCACCCGCGAGGAGCGCGACCTGCCGCTGGGCTGAGCCGCCCGTCTCGATTCCGTCGATTCTGTCGAAAGACTCGATTGCTTCGAGGCTTATCACCCAAACATCTGCCGCGCGTTCAGCCGCGTGATCTCGGCGAT
>CAZXVN010000291.1:0-7149 GCA_964643945.1 uncultured Lentisphaeraceae bacterium
GGATGAGCTGAACACCTTGCCGGGCGGAGCCGGCTTTGTTCCGGTCTTCACGAATGCCGGAAACAACTACGCGGCGGTCACCGTCGGTCAGCTCAAGGAAACCGCCCGCCCTTTCTATGACCGTCTGGGTCTTGCGGGCCATTACCCCTGGTCAGAGGGCGGAGCAAGCAACGACTATGCCATCGCGAACATCGGGCAGGCGAAGCACCTGTTTAGTTTTGACCTGCAAAGTTTGGACTCCGATCAGGACGGCATGCCGGACACATGGGAAATCGCGAACGGGTACAACCCTGGCGACGCGTCGGATGCCGCGCCCGACGCCGACGGCGACGGGTTGACCAATCGCGAGGAGTATGCCTTGCGGACGGATCCCCGGAACCCTGACACCGACAGCGACGGGCTGGACGACTGCGAAGAGGTCTTTGCGCGCGTCTGCGAATGGGGAGGTTTTGTCTGGTGGTTGCAGGAGGAAGGGCATACAGTGGATCGGCCTAAATATATGGGGAAGGTGGTTGCAGTGTCCTGTGGTCAGGGATTCTCCCAGCGTAGCGCACTCCGGGCGGACGGGACGGTCGTGTGTTGGGGTTACAACTGGGAGGGCCCATGTGATGTGCCTTCAGGGCTTACGGGTGTCGTGGCCGTGGCAGCCGGCTATGCCGATACGATTGCTTTACGGGCGGATGGAACGGTCGCGTGTTGGGGGAACAACGGGAATGGACAATGTGACGTTCCTTCAGGGCTTGCAAATGTTGTGAACGTTGACGGAGCGGCGCACAGTATGGCGTTGAAATCGGATGGAACGGTCGCGTGTTGGGGGGCTAACTTTTACGGACAATGTGATGTTCCAGCAGGGCTTAGCAATGTCAGGGCGGTGGCGGCAGGGCCGTCTTACAGTGTGGCGCTGAAAGCGGACGGGACGGTCGTGTGTTGGGGTTACAACGGGGAGGGTCAATGTGAGGTGCCTTCAGGGCTTGCGGGCGTCGTGGCCGTAGCGGCAGGAGGGTCTCACAGTGTGGCGCTGAAAGCGGACGGGACGGTTGTGTGTTGGGGTTACAACCGGGAGGGTCAATGTGATGTGCCTTCAGGGCTTACGGGTGTCGTGGCAGTGGCGGCGGGGTCGTATCATACGTTGGCCTACACCGGTGACGGCAGGATAGTGGGGTGGGGGCGGAATTCATTCGGGCAGTCCGCAGCATTCAGACCTTTTGCCGCCGTGTTGGGGCTGGCAGGCGGCAACGAGAACTCTGTGGCGCTGTTGGCGGGATGCACAGACCCGAACGACCCCGATTCCGACGGCGACGGGCTGAATGACGGCGACGAGGTGCTTGTTTACGGAACGGACCCGAACGATCCCGACATGGCTGACGACGCGGATGGCGACGGCTTCAAAAACGAGATCGAACGCTTGATGGGCACCGATCCGGACTTCGCTGCGTTCGTGGTGACAACCCCGTATGACAAACACCAATTAAGCTGGACGGCTATTCCGGGAGCAACCAATTATACCGTAACCCTGTTGCTCGCAGGTAACGTCGCCCATACGTTTTCAACGAACGGCTGTTCCGTTCTGTTGAACGGGGATTTCAGGGACGGGCAAACCACGTTCGCGGTTACGGCTTACGATCCGTCCATAGCCAGGGACAGAACGGCGGCGGGTTCTATTGAGCAGCCGGCACAGCCGAATCTGAAGGTGTGGAAAATCTGCGATCCTTTTACTGTGACCCCGCCCGCCCCGCCTGTAGAAGACACCTGTATTTTCGAGCGGACCATCCAGCTCAATCAGAGTACGAACTGGCCGCATCAATTTTTCATTGCCGGAAGTTGTGAGGGAGACATGTACAGTTATTTGATCATGGACGGGCTGCAACTTGAAGTGACCGACCGCCAAGGCACAGCGAGCGTGGGGTCATACACGAGGGGCGCCGTGAGGGTTCAGGTTCGTCCTGGCGCGAACCGGGTGACTGTCCGCTTGAGGTGGGACCCCTTGTTCTTTGAACGCTATAAGGAGTTCTGTGATTCTGCAGCGATGTACACGCCGCTCTATCTGATCGACTGGGCCCCTTCGGTCACCTTTTCAAGGGATCTTCCGTTCGCGTTGACCGAGAAGGGGGCGGTGCTCATCAATTTAACGAAGGGCAACCTTTTTCCGAGCGGGATCGACTTCTTGATCAACTACGGCGGGCGGCCTTTCGACGGCACGGCGGTGGATCTTTCTTCCTATCGATATCCTTCCTCGGCTTATTCAGGCACACCCTTTGCCAGCCCGGCCTTAACCTATAGTGCGGATGGCCGCACCCTGACCGGTGGCAGGCTGCCTGTCGGCGGGGGCAGCTTTTTAGGTTCTTATACGTTTGGGCAGCCCGGGGCGGTGTCGCCTTCTGGCGGTTCGGGTGCAGATCCGCTTGCCCGGCCTTCCTCGGACGGTACGGGCATTCACGACTTTATTTTGTATGTGATCAACCCGGTTGTCTGGGATGTGCCAGGAGAGGAATGCGCCGGATTTACGCAAAGTCTGGTTGCCGGAAACAATTGGAAATGCGGCGAATATCCTCTGGATACCCCCTGTCTCCGGCGTGCCGTCGACCTCGGCAGCGAAAGTTACCTTCGTACCGTCTGTACCAATTATCATTACGCTTCGGAGCGTTTCATGTTCGAAATCAAAGGGGGTGATGCGCTTGTGTCGAGTCTGTTGGGCGGACTGTATGTCAATCCGGCGGCAGGCGATCACGCCTGGGAAGCGCATGAAACGGAACACCGTGTTTCGGTTAGCAACGGGGTGTGCTCGATTTGGCAGGATACCGTCCGAAGAGCCAGCGAATATGTCGAAACATACGAGTCGCAGATCCCTGTCGCCGACAGTTGTTTTGATGAAGACATGTGTGGGTGCAACGCCTGCGAAACGGGTAACTGCGATAAGCTCGAAGGAGAATCGCCAGGCCCGGTGCGTTTCCGCATACCCCTCGGCGCCACGGGGTACAACAAGCTGGCGGGCTTCGTTTGGTTCCAGGCGCAAGGAAGTAACGTGACGGTCAACCCCGCACTCTTCTCGGTGATCGGGGATTCGTCCGTGACAACAAACGGCCTTTCTGGCGGGGGCCTCAGAGTCTATAGCAGCGCTCAGGGAGGACGCGACGTGCAGATCACTTCGATCCCCAACGGCGTCCATGTCCAAATCTGCAACTTCGGCAGCTCCGTCGAAGAGCACGCCTGGGAGATCGTCAACAAGGGCGCCGATAAGGGCCAAGTGCTTTTCCGCAAGTTCATCGGCGCGAGCAAGCAGAAGGTCGTGCTCTACGCCTATGGCCAGGAAGGCTGGGCTCGCAGGCCCTGTGACCTCACCGACAATGAAAATCCCCTTCCGCAGAGCGAAACCTCACAGCACCTGGCCCTGGGGAGCGGCCGCGAGGGCGTGACGAATAAGGTTTATGCGGGGGATGCCCTGATGGCGCTCTCATACAGAGAGACCGAGCTCTTCGGTTCGGGCGATGCGGCCGTCAAGCGCGAGGTGCTCCGGAAAGAGTGGGATAATGCCGCGCAAGTCTGGCGCGAGACGGTGAGCGGCTATTGGAGAGACGCCACTCATGTGTGGGTGAACGGGCGGCTGCAGTTCCGGTCCAGTTCCTATGACGGTTCATGGGAGTACCATGCCTACGATGTCTGCGGACGTGAGACGCTGAGCGCTGTCCCGCTAAACGGGTCGCCCGCCCCGGCCTTCTTGTCCAGTTCCAGCCCGGTCGCGCTATCCGGTTTTGAAGCTTCGGGCGTCAGCGCCCGCATCACGGTTAAAGAATATGATCCGGTGAATACCAATACGGCGGCGAGCCCCGACCTCTACAGTCCGAAAACCGTCACCGGCTATGTGGTCATCCGCGGGGTGCCGACACCTGTTTCGCACGAATGGCATGCCTATACACGCGCAAAGGATCACGGGTATACGACGCTTAAGCACCGCGTCACGAAGGCGGCGGCGCAAAGGTCTCCCGCGGGCGATCCCGCGAATGATTGGATAGAGACCGTCGTTTATGCCGAAAGCAAGGCTGACGATGGGCCAGACGGGCTTGCGCCTGCCGTCCTGCGCGGCCGCCTCTTGAGCGAAGCGCGCAAGGACGGCACGTTCTCGACATGGGCGTACGTATACGAGGACACCGACTTCGACGGGACGAACGATCTGCTGCATATCACCGCGAAGCGCGGCACAACGACGCTTCCCAACGGCATCGCCAACGTCAGCACGTACGATGCCGAGACGCTCGACGCCGTGTTCGGCCGCACCCTCAGCCGCGAGACGCGCCTGTTCACAGCGGACACGGAAACTCAGGGCCCCGTCCTCTCTTGGGAAACGTGCGGCTATGACGAGAAAGGACATCTCCTCGGCACACTGTATTCCGACGGCACCTGCGAGTCTAACTTTTGGGGCTGCTGTAAGTTGGAGTCGTCAGTCGGCCGCGACGGCACGCGCAGCGAATTCTGGTCGGTCCTCGGCGACGACCACTGGTCGGCGGTGGCGGATCGCTCGTCTGGCTCCCTGCCCGGCGCAAGCGGCCGTTATCCCGTCACCGAGACCTTCACCGATGTCCTCGGGCGCGAGACCAACCGTGTCCGCGCCGTCTGGCACAACGGTGCCCGCGATGCCCGTTACGCGCCACTCGCCACGCGCACCGCATATCCGTTCAGCACGGACCATTACCGCGTGACCATCGACCCGCTCGGCGGCGAGACCGTCAGTCGCCGGTATTACGAGAACGGCTGGGAGATCGAGGAGACAGCCTCGGCTGGCGTCACCTCCCGCATCACCCGTGTCAAGGGCGGCGCCACACTGTCCGAGAAGGTCTGGCATGACCCGGTGACGGGGGCGGCCGCCTGGACGCGCGAAACACGGGAGACCTCGTGGCGCCCGGACGGCTGTCGTGTCGAAACCGTCACGTCCGAGGCGTCCGACATGCCCGCCCCGGTTGTCACCTCCGAGACGCTGTATGATTTCCAGGGACGCCTCGCCGTCATCGCGACGCCGCTTTCGGCCTCCACCAACAGCTACGCGGGCGGGCGTCTTGTGTGCGTCACCCGCAGCGGCAGCCCCGACACGCTCTATGTGTACGACGCGCTCGGCAATGTCGCTGAGACCGTGGTCGACGCCGACGGAAACGGCGTGGGCACCTACGCCTGTTCCGACCGCATCACACGCACGGAAACGGTTTACGAGAAAGCAGGAACAGACTGGTACCGCGTCACCTCCCTCAAGGCCTGGAACGCGGATGGGCAAAACACGCCCATGCAGGTGTCGTCCTCCCGCGTCCAGATGACCGGTCTCGGTGTTGCCGTCCCCGCCGTTTCTCTCGGCGCGGTCCTCACGGCCCAGACTCTGAACTGTGACTGGCGCGGCCTCGCGACTGTTTCATATACCTGCACGGACGCGTCCTCGGCCTCCGTGTGGCAGGGCACCGCCACCCCTGAATCCTCTCAGGCCGCCGTCAGCGTCTCGGTGGCCGGCCAGCCGGTTTCCTCCGTCTCTCTCACAGCCGTCACCGCCGCGTACACATACGACGGCTTCGGGCGGCAAACAGCGGCCACCGACGGGCGCGGCAACACCACGCGCACGGCTTACAACGCCCTCGGCCAGGTCGAGTCTGTTGAAGACGCGGCTTCCAACCGCACGTCATTCACCTACGACGGCCAAGGCCGCCGCGTGACCGTCACCGACGCGCTTACCAACGCCACGCACATGGCGTATGACGCGGAGGGCCGCGTCCTCGCCACCTGGGGCGCCGTTTGCCCCGTGGCGTATGAATACGACACCGCCGGCCGCCTGACCGCCATGGCCACCTATCGCGGCACGGCCGAAATCACCGGCTACGCCAGTTTTCAGTCCCTCGTTTCCAGTTTCGACAAGACCCGCTGGCTCTACGACTCCGCCACCGGGCTGCTGACGAACAAGGTCTACGCCGACGGCAGGGGCACCTTGTACACCTACAAGCCGGACGGCAGGCTCGCCACGCGTGTCTGGGCGCGGGGATCGGCAACCTCCTACGCCTATGACAACATCGGGCAACTGACCAACATCGTGTACAGCGACAGCACGCCGGGCGTGTCCTTCATTTATGACCGCCTCGGCCGGCAGACCTCTGCCATCAGCGCCGTCTCGACAAATCTCTTTGAATACGACGGCCTCAATCTGATCACCGAGACCCAGAACGGCGACACGCTCAACCGGAAATACGATGATGTGGGCCGCCCGCATATGGTCTACGTCAATGGCGTAGGACCGGCCCGCGAGGAATGGCTGGATGCTTCCGATCATTTCTATTACCGGGTATTTGACAGCTACAACAGGTGTACCCTGATCTATTCAGCGGATACCCCGTGCAGTGAAGATGAAGGTGCAAGCTTTACGTATACACGCTTGCCCGGCACTGATCTGATTCAGTCTGTGACCCATTGGAACGAATATTATTATGGGCAGACGATACCAGCCATGCTCAGCCAGACCCGATCTTTCGAGCCGACGCGCGACCTCGTCACAGCAATCAGCAACCGCTGGAACGGTTCGCCGATATCGGCTTACGCGTACGAGAACGACGCCCTCGGCCGCCGAGTGGTGCGCACGGATGAACAAAACGGTTTGAGCGCCACCAACCTTTTCGGATATAATGCTCGCAGTGAGGTTACCCGCGCGGCCATGCACACCAACATATACGGCTATGTCTACGATCTGATCGGCAACCGGCTGCAGTCGGCAATCAGCAAGGGGCGATCGGCAATAACCAACGCCTATGCCGCCAATGCGCTGAACCAGTATGTGACCATCAGCAACCCGCAGTCGGCAGTCAGCAGCCCGGCCTACGATGAGGACGGGAACATGCTGACCAACGGGGTCTGGTCGTACACCTGGGATGCGGAGAACCGTCTCGCGAGCGTGATTTCCAACGGCGTGGTCGTCGTGTCGAACGTTTACGACCACAGGTCCAGGCGGATTAAAAAGATCTCGGGCGACACCCAGCACACGTTCCTGTACGACGGATGGAATCCGGTCCGCGAGATTGCGGCGTCAGGCGGCCGCGCATCGACGAACTGCTACACCTGGGGGCTGGATCTGTCCGGCACGCTCCAGGGTGCGGGCGGGGTCGGCGGGCTGCTGGCCGTGAACCGCGACGG
>CAZXVN010000292.1:0-7582 GCA_964643945.1 uncultured Lentisphaeraceae bacterium
GGAACGTAAAATGCTGTGGTTCTGGCGTGCATCTCATTGCACTTCAATGGGTTGAGCATGGCGGGCGCGCGTTTTGTCGCTGGAACTTCGGGTTAATAAAACAACCCGAAGCCAACGTACCGAGACCTACATTACAACGTCAGGTGGAACAGCCAAGTTGCGCCGTGGCACAGTCTGTTTGGACACGTCCATCTCCCAAAACAGCATCACCAGCGCATCGTGTGGCACAGCGGTCATTTTCACACTTTGAGAGGTGTGAAAATAAGTGGAAGGTTGGTGAAGTTTTCGGCGCAACGGTTCAACTTCGGATGTGTCTCCCTCTCTCCCAACCGCTGAACACCCGAACCCTGATACCTTCTCAATCCAGCGTGTGGATCAGCAGGCCCGAACGCAGCTTGGGCTCGAACCAGGTGCTCTTGGGCGGCATGATCTGACCCGCATCCGCGATGTCCATCATCTGCCCGACCGTCGTCGGGAACATCGAGAAGGCGACGGCGTCGCGCCCGCTGTCCACGCGTTGAGTCAGTTCGCCCGTGCCGCGGATGCCGCCGACGAACGAGATGCGCGTGTTGGTGCGCGGGTCATCGATGCCCAGCACCGGCGCCAGCAGCCAGTCCTGCAGCACGCTGACGTCTAGGCGTCCCACAGGGTCGGAGGCGAACTCGTCCCAGGTCAGCGTGTACCATGCGTGGCCGAGGTACATGCGCACTTCACGCGGTCCGATCGGTGTCGCGCCGGCGGCGGCTTCGGTCTTAAAAACCGCCTTCACTTTCGTCAGGAACGCGGCGGGCGTCAAGCCGTTGAGGTCGGCGACGCAGCGGTTGTAAGGCAGGATGCGCAATTGGGAGGAGGGGAAGAGCACGGCGAGGAACCAGTTATACTCCTCGTTGCCGGTATGGGCGGGATTGGCGGCGCGGTGCTGCTGTCCGGCACGGAAGGCGGCGGCGGCGCGGTGGTGGCCGTCCGCTACATAGGCCAGGGGCACTTGGCTGAAAGCCTTGACCCAGCCGTCCGTCGGGCCTTCCACGCGCCACACGGTATGGCGCACGCCGTCGGCGGCGATGAAATCGTAGAGCGGCGCGTTCTGCTGGACCTTCGCGACCCGCGTATCCAGCCCGGCGGTGTCGCGATAGGTCAGAAAGACCGGTCCGGAGTTGGCGTTCAGCGCCAGACAGTGGCGTGTGCGGTCATCTTCTTTATCCTTGCGGGTTTTCTCGTGTTTACGGATGATGTCCTTCGCATAGTCTTCAATGTGGCAGCACGTCACCACGCCGGTCTGGCTGTGGGTGCCCATGATCTGGCGGTAGACGTAGAAACGCTCGTCCGCCTCGCGGTGCAACACGCCACGCGTCTGCAAGTCCATGAAGGCGCGGACGCCCTGTGCATAGACCGCGTCATCATGGAGGTCCACGCTGTCCGGCAGGTCGATTTCGGGACGCGAGACATGCAGAAAGCTGTCGGGGTTGCCTGCGGCCAGCACACGCGCTTCGGCGGTGTCGACCACGTCATACGGAACGGCGGCCAGCGCGGCCGCTTTTTCGGGAACAGGCCGCAGGGCGGCAAACGGTTTGACGAGCATGATGCAGTCCTTCCTATAAAAAAAACGCAAAGGCGGCCCTTTAAAGCCACGCTTTGCGTTTCACACCAAGGGGTTGCAAAGGGATTTACATGCTGAAGTTGATAAGCGGCATAAACGGAACGCGACTGTCGCGGATGATGTTGATCAAGCCGACCTGATAGCCGTTCATTCCTTCCACGCGGTTGATGATGCCGATTTGAAAGCCTTTAGAATAATCGGCAAGGTTGATGAGTCCAGCCTGAATGCCGGAAATGGTCTTTGCCTCGTTCCAGAGACCCGTCTGAATACCAAACGCGTCGCTCAGTCCGGCCGAGTTGTAGCAGCCGATCTGCCAGCCTTGCAACGTGTCTTTCACGTCGTTGCGCAACACGTTGATCTGGATGCCGCTGAAATACGTGGAGCGGCCGACAAAGCCGACGTCCAAGCCACTGACCTGCTCACACTGACCCCAGGGCAAGGTGAGGCGCAGGCCGACCACGTCGACATTATCCGAATCGTTGAAGGCGAACCACACAGGCCACCGGACTTTTTCAGCAGCATTGGCGCCGAAAACGACCAAGCCCGCCACTACCCAACCGAACAGCATTTTTTTCATCATAACCTCATCTCGATTTTGAACGGGTATCTGTGCCTTGCTGAAAGGGCAGGCTCCAGACCGTGATTAATGGATAGTATACCGGATTCCACGCCTCAGCGCAAACACGAGAATGCGGCTTTTTTTAAAAAAGTTTATGGGGGTCCTGCGGCGTCTTCTTTGTGTCCATCCGGACCGTGAGAACCGTGTTTGAGAAAACGATCGCATCCTTTAAGAAGAAGACCTGCCATTCGGCGTGGTCTAGCTTGCGAAACTCTAAATCCAAGCCCAGCGGGTCACTTCGTTTGACAGCGTCCCGCCCCAGGAAACGGTGGTGTGGCGCAACGGTCAGGGCCGCCACCTCGCGCCGGCGGTCGACCGCGAACCACTCGTAACGGTCGGCCAGTTTCTTGGGCAGCCGGATATAATAACGCGTCGGCATGGCGAGAGGGCGGAAGAGTTGGGCGTCAGTAAAAGTCTGCCCCACGAACTGATAGGAAACGTAGGGGAAGTCCGCGAGGATCAGCGGCGGCTGGTACCAGACGGCTACGGCGACGCCGATGACCGCCAGCGCCATTGAAACCTTGAGCAAGTCAGGTAACCATCGGCGGCGAGGGCTGAGGGGCGGTTGAATCGCAGAGGGAGCCGAGGGCGCGGCCAGCACGGGCGCGGCCAGCACGGGGGCGGAAGGGGGCGGAGCCGTTTCTTCCGAGTGGCCGGGGACCTTTGGAAGCGGCCCGAGTCCGTCTAGAGGTTGCTGCCCGGCCGAGAGGGGCTGCTGGGTTTGGGCATCTCGGACTGCGGAAGCATCCTGTGTCGCACCCGATGTGGGTGCGCTCCTCTTTTCCTGTTTTTTCTTATTCTTCCCCATATGCGCAACACTTTATAAACGGACGGGGCTGTTGTGAAAAGCGAATTCTTGATTTTTCGGAGGGGTTGCTTTTCAAGAATAATATCCCAGATACCGCTCCATCGCGTCCATGACCGCCCCGGCATTTCGGATCGGCACCCCTGGGTACCACCCGTAAATCATCATCAACCCGCCTTGCGCCGAACCGATCTTCTCAACCGCTTCGCGGATGAGGGCGTCAATCGTTGCGGGTGTGCCGAAAGGCGTGACGCGCTGCCGGTCAATATCGAGGTGAACGCAAACCTTACCCGCAAACGTCCGCGCGATCCAGTCGATCCCGTTGACCAGATCCTGCAGGTTGATCACTTGGACGCCCGCATCGACCAACTCACCCGCCAGCGTTCGGATGTCGCCATCGGAATGCATTTCGACCACACATCCCCTGTCGCGGGCCGGTTGCATGAGCCTCTGATAAGAAGGCTTGATGAACGTCTTGAAGTGGTCGGGCGAGAGCATGGGGCCGATCTGCATGCCCAGATCTTCAGGGTAGCTGAAGATGTCCGGGTTGAGATCCATCCACCGCATGACGTATCGGTAATTGAAATCCTCGACCATCTGCATCAGCCGCCGCGCCTGGGGAACCGCGTCGATCATGTCGAAGATCAAGTTCTCATACCCGCGAATATCTTGAAGGCGCAGAAAGGTGTGTCCGTGGGGTAGCCCGCCCCAAACCAGCTCGCCTGCCTGTCGGGCCCGCTGTACCGTTTTCGTCAGGGCCTCCCAGTCGATCGGGAATGTGCCGTCCGTTACAGCGGGATCAGGAGCGACATACCGGTCAAAAGGGTCCCAGCTTTCTAAGGGATGTGTGTGAACCGAGCCGGTGATGCCATCGTCGGTGGTTGCCCATACGCAATGCCACGGGTCCGTATAGGGCTGGCTGGCCCGGGCGTTGAGGTCATAGGTCGGCGTCACCGCGCCTGCGGGGCGCTGGTAAGTTGGAAACAGCCGGGGATGGTTCTCGATTAAATCCTTGAGAGCCTCTTGGTCATAATGATGCCAGCAGGCCGCATTGATGTGGAACGTCATGGGGATGACTTCCGGCCGCTCAAAACGGATGGCTCTCAAGATATTTTCCCGACACGTCATGACAGCGTCCTGGGTTAAATGTTCTGGGCAAGTTTCTGACTTGAAACAGAAAAGCCGCTCCTGTAAGGGAACGGCTTTTTTAGTCCATGTGCCACACCAACGACACAGGTGCCACTACCAACGGGACTCGCGACGCTCGCCGCCGCCACGGGGCCCGCCGCGGGATCCGCCGCCGCCGCCGCCGCCGAGGAAACCGCCGCCGCCGCCGCCGCCGCCGCCCCCGCGATCTTCACGCGGCTTCGGCTGCGACTCATTCACGCGGAGGGTGCGCTCATCCAGTTCTTTGCCATTGAGGGCGTCGATCGCCGCCTGGGCCTGAGTGCGGTCAGGCATCTCAACGAAGCCAAAACCCTTTGAACGTCCGGTCATGCGATCCGAAACGACACGCGCAGAGGCAACCTCGCCGTACGCCGCAAACGCACTTCTCAGGGACTCATCATTCGTTGAATAGGCAAGATTGCCAACATAGATGTCCATGTCTCTATCCTTCTCTACTTCACAAGTGCCATGTTGTGTTCGTGTAACAGGCAGAATCGGATCCCATGGCCTGATCCTGTTCTGTAGGCACCCTTGCCTATGCTACTTGGGCCGCTCCATGCGGACACCCGATAGCCCTAAAGGGTCTGATGTTTGAAACACGCGAAAACCGGATAACGTGAGACGCTGACCGTGAAGACGAGACGGCAAGACGGCTGACGAAAGCGAGCTACGAGCATTCCAACTTTTTAAAAACGCTTACCACCCTTTTTCAGGCGGTTCCTCCATCACGGCGAGCCGAAATCCAGAGTCCTAGAGACGATTTAAAATCAGCCGTTTCGCAATTGATGAAACTAATATTAATCGGTTTGGCTTGCGGTGTCAACCGCCGATTTGAGAAGAAGGTGAAAAACTCAAGTGAATCCATACAATACATCAGACCGCAGCGTCCGCAATCTGTTTGTTTCAAGCAGGAATAAAGGGTAAACTGCTGAACCGCGTCAAAAGGATTCTACACGGGACCACGGAAGGACAAGGGCAGGCTGCAGCGGAGGAAGAGGGGCCTGTAGCGACGACATGCACAGCATGAGGGAGTAACCGATGATCGGCACCTGGGCCAGCAGGAGCTTGCGCTATTATTTCACGCGGCACCTCGTGTTCGCGGGGACCGTGGCGTTGACCGCCGCCATCCTCTGCGCCGCGCTGCTCACCGGCGAGTCCCTGCAGCAGGGGCTGTTGCGTGACCTGCACGCGCGGCTCGGCACGGTGCGGTCGGCGGTTTTTCTCCCAGAAGGGCTCTTCCCGGTCACGCTGGCGCAACGTCTGCCCGACACCCAGGCCGCGTTGTTGCTCAAGGGCGAGCTGCTGACCGCCGACGGTGCGCTCTGCGCGGGCGATGCGCAGATCCTCGGCGTGCCGACGGGTCAGGACGGCTCCCCGAGCCGTTTGCAAGGCGTGCTGTCCGCTGCGCCTAACGGCCGCGCCCGCGAAGTGATGCGAGGCGAAGAGGCCGCGCTGCGCTTTGGGAAACCGTCGCTCTACTCGGCCGAGCTGCCGCTTGGCGCGGCGAAAGAGGCGCGCATGGTGCGGCGTGCGGTGCGGCTCGCGGAGAGGCCGCTGAACGGGCTCCTTTCGCCGGACTTCGCGTTGCGACCCGCCTCGGTGCTGCCGTTGAATGTTCAGCTGCCGTACGCCGCGCTTGCCGAACAAGCGGGCGTGCCGGGCATGGCTAACCTGCTGGTGTCTTCCCGCCTGCCATACGAGTTCGAGCGGACGCTCGCCGCCGCACTGACGCCCGAAGATACGGGCCTGACGTTGGAAACGACGAACGGCGTAACGGTGGTCAAGAGCCGACGCGTGTTTCTGTCGCAGGGCGTCCCGGACGCGCTGGCGGCCGCCGGGCTGAAAGCGGAACAGGCGACGTTTCACCTGGCCGACGGCTTCGAGACAGCAGAAAAATCGACCCCCTACGGGTTTGTGGCGGCCCTGACGCCCGACGGCGTGTGGGTGCCGCGCACGTTGAAGGACGATGAAATCGTGGTCAACGCTTGGCTCGCCGAGACCTTGGGAGTGGCTGCCCACGACACGCTGACGCTCCGCTGGCGGCGGTTCGAAGCGGGCGGCAGGCTTGTGGCGGACAGCCGCGCGTTTCGTGTGTGCGCTGTGCTTCCGATGGAGCAGGCGGCCGCCGTCCGAGGCGCGATGCCGGTCTTTCCGGGACTTGTCGGTGCCGATCAGTGCGCAGCGTGGGACGTGGGCATGCCCATGGACGAGGAAAAACTGAAGGACGCGGCCAACGAGGGGTATTGGAAGCGGTGGCGCGAGACGCCCAAGGCGTTTCTCACCTTGACGGCGGGCAAGGCTTGCTTCGGAACGGTCTTCGGCGCGGCGATGAGTGTGCGGGTCACGGCGGACCCGGCAACGGTGCGTCGCGCGCTCAAGACCCTCACGCCGGCGCAGGCCGGATTCGTGGTGCGTCCGGTGTGGGAAGAGGGCTTCAAGGCTGCACGGGGGTCAACCGATTTCCGCATGCTGTTTGCGGGGATGGCGTTCGTGCTGATCGCAGCGGCCTTGCTGTTGTCGGCACTCTCGCTGGCGCTGGCGCTGGAGATGCGCAAAAGCGAGATTGCGGTTTTCAGCGCAGTGGGCTGGAGTCGGGGCAAAGGGGTCAGGGTGTGGATGGCGGAGTGGAGCGTGCCGCTGGCGGCGGGCGCGCTGGCTGGCGGCGGTCTCGGCGCGGTCTTGGCGCGGGCACTGGCGTGGAGTTTGGAGCGCTTTTGGCGCGAGGCCTTCGCAGGGGCGAGCATGGCGTTTCACTTTTCGTTGCCGCTGGCGGGCGTGGCGGCAGGCGTGAGCGCGGTGTTGACCTTTGCGGTGTTGCTCAGGACGGTCAGCCGCTTCGCGCGGTGCCGTCCGGTGGAGCTGTGGCAGGGGGCCGGAAACTGGAAACAGGACGCGGGCAACGGGAGGGGAGCGTGGACGCTCTGGGAGAGTCTGGCGGGCGGCGGGTTGGCGGCGGCGGCCTTGGCTGTTATGCTGTGGAGCCCCCGTGGTGCAGCGGCGAACGGGGTGTTTTTCGGTGCCGGATTCCTGCTGATGCTCTCGTTGCTGCTTTTCGTTAAAACGGCGGCAGCGGCTTGGAAGGAGCGTGCGGGCGCAAGGAGCGTGTCCGGACCGGTTCAGGCGGGCGTGTGTCGTGCGCTGCAGACGCCGCAGCGTAGCGCGCCGGTGGTGGTCCTGCTGGCGGTGGGCACGTTTCTGACAGTCGGCATCCTGTCGATGAAACATGATCCGGCGGCGGGCTGCGAGCGACCTTCGTCCGGCAGCGGCGGGTTTGCGGCGATCATCACGTCGCTCACTGCGATAGATCGGAAGAGCGGCGTGTAGGGAAAGAGGGGTCAGAGCCGTGTACAGTATTGAGGTCGTCGGGCCGATTGAAAAAAAAAAATAAGACAGT
>CAZXVN010000293.1:0-4204 GCA_964643945.1 uncultured Lentisphaeraceae bacterium
TCAACCAGGATGGGCTTGCGTGGCCAGGCAAGTGTGCCCAGTAGCCGGAACGGTAGAAATCCGTATCTGTCTCGACATCTCGTTGAAGTAGTGGTAGTTGCGCATGTGGAGTGCGCGGAAGATCGCTGGAACTTCGGTTTAGGGAACTTCCGCTTAAAGACCTCCCAGAGGAAGGCGCTAAAACGCTCCTTGTCGAGCTTCTCAAGGCCGGCTTTGGTCGGCAATTCATCCGCGTGGAACTGGTCAGAAACCTGGAACAGTCGGCGCAGCTCTTCTTTCGAGTTCACCCGCCGCTTATCGGCACCCGATTTCAGCCAAATGCTTCCGTTCTTGTCGAAATACGGCTTGTCGATTCCTTTTGGGACGGTCAGAACGATCACCAGTCGGTCATCCGGTAACCGGATATTCTGGGTCTGGACGGTCAACGGGCTGCGCACATGTTGCGCGGCGGCGTTACCGATCATCTGGTTGAGCCGAATGACATCTTTATGGCTCAAGCCCGGCAGTGAACCGTCATCCGCCACGCCTAGGAGGATCACTCCGCCCTCGCAGTTGGCGAACGCGGCCATTTCCGAAGCGAGCGCGTCGGGGCTGGTCACATCGCGTTTGAACTGCCTTTGGCTGTCCTCGCCGATTTTGACTTGGGCTTTCAACTCTCGTAAGGTCATGTTCTTTCCGGCGTGTTCTTTCCGGCGTTGGTTTGGCTATGCATGCTGCGGCTCCATAAACGATTACGGCGGTGGCGCCTTTGGACTGCGGCACCGTGAGGCGCCAGTGGAGGAAAGGGCGTTAATCATTTCAGCCGTTTCACACGCTCAACAGTGTGTACAAAAGTAACACTGCGGGTGGGAGATTGCCAGCGCAAAACAGAGGCGCAAAACAGAGGCCTCATTTGCCCACTCCTTTCAACAGTCTTGCCAGCCGTGCCCGGTCGGCCTTTGTCAGGCTTTGGAGTTGTGCCGCCATGGTCGCCACCGGGTCGGCTTCCGGCAGTGCGGCGGCGGGCTTGCGCCCAGTCAGAACGTCCGGCAACTTGTCACCCAGCACCGACCGCAGGTGTTCCCGCTGAGGGTTATAGTAGTATTTCAAAACCGTGGTGGCCGTACCGTGCCCCGTGACCAGTTTGACCGTCTCAATGGGTATCCCGGCGGACAAGGCCAGCGTCGCCCATGTGCCCCGCAGTGAGTGCCAGCCCAGCAGGGAAGCTGAAAGCCGTCGCTCTCCGGTTTCGCGCTTGCCTTCCCAGCGTGTTTGACGGGTCGCGCCGATAAGCTCTTTGATCGCCCGGCCGCTCTTGATTGTCGCGCCGTGCCGCAGGGTCAGACCTGTTACCTTTTCGGCTTCGTGTAAATCTTCGGAAGTTTGCCCGCGTTGCCGCCCGGTCTCGGCTTCGATCTGCCTATATGATTGCCCGTTGGCTATGCGTGCCAGCGTGTCTAAAATGCGGTCGCGTTTAACGCCGTCAAAACGCCCTTGCACGGCTTCGCAAACCGCAGGCAGCACGTCTGCAAGGTCGGCACGTTCGGAAGCAAGGGTTGCCGCTTCCGGCTCGGTCTGTGCGGTTCCGGCAAACGCCCGCGCAAACAACGCCTTGCCCCGGTATGTGATCCCGTAACGGTTTGATTGGTACATGCGGGCGGCTTCCGGCCAAACGTATACTGCGCCCGGTTCGCGGTCGGCAAGGGCGGTTTCCAGCACGTCCCGCAGGGGCGTGAATATCGGGATCTCGACACCCTTCCCGGTTTTGGATGTGCGGACGGCAACAACGCCCGCCCGCAGGTCAACCGATTTCCAAGCCAGCTGGCAAACGTCGCCAATCCGCAAGCCGGTGAGTGCAGCGCAGACGGTCAGCGGGTACAGTAGGGGGTCGGGGCGTGCGGTTTCAAACAGGGTCGCAAGCTCGGGGGCGGTCAGCGGGCGGCGGTGGATGGTCTCGACTTCTGCGTTGGCATCAGTGCCGCGCCTTACGATCTCGCCCTCAAACGGGTTTGACGTGCCCAGCGGTAACAGTCGGGCAAATGCCGATTTCAGCAGTTGCGCCGCGCCGTTTGCTGTCCGGCTTGTGAAGCTAGCACGCAGGGTCTCAATATAGGCGGTCGCTTGTTCGGGTGTCACGCTGTGCAAGAACTCACACGGAGCAGCCTCGGCAAACCGGTTGAAAACAGTGTCACACCATGAAAGCCACGCTTCGGTCGGTTTCGTCTTGCGTGCCAGCTTGCGCCAACGTCCGGCAAGGTCGTTCAGTTTCACATATTCAACCTTGCGCCCGGTCTTGGCTTCGATCAAGCGGCGCGTAAGATGTTGCGCCTGACCCTTTTCCAAGCTCTCGATCTGGTGGTTTTCGAGTCTCACGGCGGCTTTTTCTCGTGATGCTTCAAACGCGGCATCTCCCTTTTCCCGCAGGGTCGGCGGTTCCTCACCCTGCACCCTTACCCCAAGCGAAACGACATGCACCTTGCCGTTTTCATCCGTGTAACGCCCGTACCAGTGCGGCATCCGTTCGCCGTTGCGCCCTCTTCTAAGTTCCAAAGCCATAGTCGCCTCACTTTCTGCTGATTTGCTGCAACGGGAAACAGTATTCAACATAAGGGGTAAACAAGCAAGCACTTTCCCCAAACAAACGCCCAAACGGCAACAAGAAAGGCTTTAGAGATCAAAAAACCTTTTATTAATTGGTTATTCACCTTGCTTAATATGCAAGGGGTCGGTGGTTCGAGTCCACTATCTCCCACCAGTTTTAAAGGTCGTTTTTATGGCAAAAAGCCAATAAAAACGGCCTTTTTGCTTAATATACCGCAGTTTCAGTTTTTCCTGAAACAGTTTGAAACAGTTCGATTTATTAAGGACAAAAACAAACACAAAAACACGGGAAGAAGGACAAAAAACAAAGAATACGCACGCCCGCTTGATTATTGTGACGTTATTAGGTGTTTTTCACTTTCCCCCTGTTTTTGTTGTTTTTGTATTCTGTACAAAAACACGTCCAAAAAGGTGCCGAGCATGCCGATTTTTCCGTCTTGCCTCCAGTCTGGACGATCCAGAATATAGAATATTCTCGAAAGCACCGAAGCCGCCTCGGGCAGTCGGCCATGCCGCCGATCTTCAAATCACACGGTGATGTTCACGGATTCTTTTCGACTCGCCAGGGGAGACCTTGGCTTCTGTGGCAAAGTCCGGCCATGCCGAAACCGCTTCGCCGATCCGCTGCAGCTCTTTGGTCGCGGTGCCGATGCCGAAACGGTCTGCCACGGCCAGCAGATCCGTGCGGGCGATTCCGGTGAACTTGCCGTTCACCGCCATGAGGTGCTGGTTTGTCCACTCGCCGTCGGGGTTGTGGGCGTGGGTCACGTCATACGCCGGAGCGAGCGTCCATCCTTCCCCTTCGCGCAGCAGGAACGCGAAGTTCTTGCTGTGGTCGTCGCAGTTAGCCGCCATCACATTGAAGGCCATGCGGCGGAACGCCTCTTCCAAAGCCTCGTACCCGAGATGTAACTGGGCGAGGGTCTGAAAGAGCTGGCTGTAATCGTGGCTGGCCTTCTGCTTGTAATCCAGGTGTGCCATGGCGCAGAGGGTCTGCATGTGGTGCTTGCGGTTGCCGTCGCGGTCGAAGCGCTGCGTCATGAAATGGGCGCGGCCGTTCTCCTCCAGCAAGCGGCAGGGTGACATGGCGATGCCCGCAGCGGTCGCCATCAGGTGGTAGGCGTATTCGATCCGTCCGTAGTCCTGTGAACCGCCCAGTTCCTTGTCCGCACCCATGCCATCGAATTTGAGCAGCCAGTGCTCGAAGCCGGGATCGACATCGAACTGTCCGGCGCGGATCTCTTGGGTCGCCGGGTTCCAGGCGATGACCGCCTTTGCCCGTGCGCCGCCCGCCGATGTTCCCACGCGGATGATCTGCGCCAATGCGGCGCCGGCCAGATGCTCTGAGCCTATGTCTCCCCGCACGGCGCGGCGGGCACCCTCGACCAGCTTGGCGAGCGAGATCGCCGTTGTGCTCGATCCGGCGGGACTGCGGGCTGGGTGGAACTCCAAAGCACCCATGCCGCGCTTGCCCATGTAGGCCAGACGGTCAAGCGGGGTGATGTGCGAGCGCGCGACACCTTGCGCGGCCATCCAGCCGTCGATCAGCGCGTTGCCGAAGTCGTCCGGCAGGGCGTCGGCCAGCAGGGCCGGCAGCCGTTTGTAAGTCAGCTCCGGCAGGTCA
>CAZXVN010000294.1:0-13780 GCA_964643945.1 uncultured Lentisphaeraceae bacterium
AAGAAAAATACCATTTCACACCCTGGTCGTCATCAGATTTCACGGGCGGGCTCCCCCCGGCCTTGATCCCCAGCATAGTCGCTTGACTTTCACGGTCAATTCACCTTATAAGCAAAGCTGACAGCCCGAGGAGTCTATCCACCCATGATGCGCAACACTCGCTTTCATTCTGCCGCTTTCACGTGCCTTTCCCTGATACTGGTTTATTATTCACTCTCCGCAAGCGACTTGTCAGATCACGCGCCGCCGGCCGCCAACGCGGCACCTGCCTCGCGCCGTTCACAAAAACGCGAGCAGCACGCTGGCGGCACCGTGCTCAATGAGCACGTCAACGCCCATTGGCTCGAAGGCCGCCCCGTATTCTGGTACCAGCGGCAGACCGGCACCAACCGCACAGAATTCGTGCGGGTCGACGCCGCAACGGCCACGAAGCGTCCGGCCTTCGACCACGCCCGCCTGGCCGCCGCCTGGCAGGCCGCCCTGGGCAAGCCCGTCGACCCCGGAATGCTGCCGATCACCTCCCTCCGTTTCTCGGAGGACGACCGCACCCTCTTGTTTGACGCCGCCAGCGAAGGTTGGGAGTGCTCGCTGGACACCTACGCCGTGAAACGCGGCACACCGGGCAACCCGCCCCCCGCGCCACCCCAGCCGTCGGATCAGAACCGTTCTCCCGACGGACGCTGGCTGGCTGTGATCAAAGACCACAACCTCTGGCTGAAGCCAACGGGTGACGGAGAGCCGGCCGCGCTAAGCACGGACGGGACCGGAGATGACCCCTACGGCCTGCCCGTGTTCTGGGCACCCGATTCCTCAAGGGTTGTCGCCTTGAAGACACGCGCGGGTGAGCGCCATATCGTAACCCTGGTGGAGTCTTCCCCTTCGGATCAAGTCCAGCCCAAGGTACACACGTTCGATTACCTCAAACCCGGCGACCGCATCCCTCAGCCGCGCCCACGCCTGTTCGATGTGGCCGGGCACCAACCGATCGCCGTCGCCGAGGAACTCTTTTCCAATCCGTGGAGCATCGACGCCGTGCGCTGGGAGCCTGACAGCCGATTCTTCACGTTCGCCTACAACGAGCGCGGCCATCAAGTGCTGCGCGTGGTCGCCGTCGACCGCAGCAGCGTCCCGCGGACCGTGGTTGAAGAACGCTCCGCCACCTTCGTCGATTATTCGGGCAAGTACTATTGCCATTTCCGCGATAACACACACGAACTCCTCTGGATGTCGGAGCGCGACGGATGGAATCACCTTTACCGCTACGATACCGCGACCAACCAGGCGTGCGCTGCGATCACAAAAGGTCCGTGGGTGGTGCGCGATGTCGAGCACGTAGACGACGCGGCCGGCGTCATTTGGTTTGCCCTCAGCGGACTGAACCCCGGTGAAGACCCCTACTATATCCATCACGCACGCGTCAACATCGACGGCAGCGGAATGACCGTCCTGACCGCCGGCAACGGCACACACGAGGCCGCGTGGTCGCCCGACCGCCGCTATCTGATCGACACATGGTCGCGTGTCGATCAGCCGCCCGTGAGCGTGCTGCGCGACGGCGAAAGCGGCCGCGAGCTTCTCGCTCTGGAACGCGCCGACGCCGCCGCCCTGTTCGTAACGGGCTGGAAGCCCCCCGAGCCGTTCATTGCCAAGGGACGCGACAGCACAACCGACATCTGCGGCGTGATCTGGAAACCGGCCGCGTTTTCTCCTGACAAGCGCTACCCGGTCATCGAGAACATCTACGCCGGGCCGCAGGGCGCATACGTGCCAAAAGCGTTCACGAGTTCCTACAGCTCGCAGCGCATGGCCGACTTGGGGTTCATCGTGGTCATGATCGACGGCATGGGCACCTCGTATCGTTCGAAGGCTTTCCACGACGTGTGCTGGAAGAACCTCGGCGACGCGGGCTTTCCCGACCGTATCGCCTGGCTGCGTGCGGCCGCCGCAGCCCGCCCGTGGATGGATCTGACGCGGGTGGGCATTTACGGCGGTTCGGCCGGCGGACAGAACGCCCTGCGCGGTCTGCTGATGTACCCCGACTTCTACAAAGTGGGCGTCGCAGACTGCGGCTGCCACGACAACCGTATGGACAAGATCTGGTGGAACGAATTGTGGATGGGCTGGCCGGTCGGCCCGCACTACGCCGAACAGTCGAATGTGACGCAGGCCCACCGGCTGCAGGGCAAGCTGATGCTGATCGTCGGCGAACTTGACAACAACGTCGACCCGTCCTCGACCCTGCAAGTGGCCAACGCGCTGGTGAAGGCCGACAAGGATTTCGACCTGGTGCTCATCCCCGGCTCCAACCACGGCGCCGGCGAGACGCCCTACGGCAGCCGTCGGCGAGCGGATTTCTTTGTCCGCCATTTGCTGGGCGACGCGGCGGGGGTCCGGCTCAATCCATGAAAACCATGCTGCTCCTATTCGCCTCGTTTGCCACAGCCTCCCTGGCTGGATCGCTTGCGCTTTTTAACGGCAAGGATCTGACGGGTTGGAAAACCGCGCCCATTACCGACGGCGGGGCCGTGAACGTGATCTCTAACGGGATCGTGGAGTGCGGCATGGGCGACCCGATGAGCGGCATCGTCTACACCAACACACCGCCCGCCATGAACTACGAACTCTCGCTGGAGGCGCTGAGGGCGGAGGGCTCGGACTTTTTCATCGCGCTCACGATCCCGGTCGAGAAAAGCTTCTGCACCGTCATCATCGGCGGCTGGGGCGGCGGGCTCTGCGGCGTCTCGTCGGTCGATCATAACGACGCCTCAGAGAACCAATGGGCGGAAGGTCTCACTCTCGAGAACAACCGGTGGTACACCCTGCGCGTACGGGTCACTCCCGGCGTCTTGCAGGTCTTCCTGAATAACGACCTCTACACCGCCCGCATCGAGTATGAAGACGCCAGCCGGCTCAGCCTGCGCCTGGGCGACATCGAGAAGACCAAACCGTTGGGTCTCGCCACCTACCGCACCCGCGCCCTCTGGCGCAACTTCTACCTGACCCCCATCACCGTGCCGCTCCTGTCCGACAAACCGCGCAGCGAATGACCCGTGCCTATGGCTGGCCGGGCACCGGATCGGTCACGGTGTTCACCACATATCCGGATTAACCGGATTAAACAGATTAACCGCATTGACTTGGCAACTGTCAATTGTTAGTTTATCATATATTCGAATATGTGGTATATCGCAGTCAGGAGACACCTAAATGAACGACTACCATCCGACCCTTTGGAGAACGTGCCGGGTTCTTGCTAATCCGCAACGGCTAGCCTGTCTCAAGGAAGTGCTGCTCCACCCGGACACCACCGTGGAAGAAATCGCCGCCGCCACCGCCCTGCCCCACAACAAGGCCAGCCTGGGGCTGCGTGCCCTCCAGGCGCGTGGCCTCATCCGCGTCCGAAGACATAGCCGCTGGGCACACTACCTCCCTCACCCCGATCCACTCGTTCCCTGCGCCGCCCCCATTCTCGCCGCCATGAAACGCGTGCTGATTGCGGCCCCTGTCCAAAAAGGCGCAATCATCGCCACGCTGACCGCCTTCACGCATCCCCGCCGCCTGAGCATCCTGAAACGGTTAAGCCTCCACCCGCTCCCTCTGACGGAGGACACCCTTGCCGTCACCACGCACATCAGCCCGCCAGCCTTGTTGCGCCACCTTAAAAACCTCCAAGCACGTGCCCTTGCGGCCCGATCAGATGCCGGCTGGCGCCTGCAGCCGAAGCCCTCCCGACTAGCCCAAACCTTTTTGACGCTGATCGCGACGGAAAAACCTTAACGCGGGATTTCAGCGCGTCACCAGCTGTGCCGCCTCAAGCAACAGCGCCAACGCCCGATCGGCCGCCTGCCGCCGTACGGCCTCGCGGTCGCCGGCGAACAGGCAGCGCTCGACGCGCACCCCCGCCGTTGTTGCCACCCCGATGAATACGAGCCCAGCGGGTTTCTGCGGCGTGCCGCCGTCCGGCCCCGCAATGCCTGTCACAGAAACCGCCACATCGGCCTTGAGCCGCTCGCGCACGCCTGCCGCCATCGCCTCGGCGCACTCGGCGCTGACCGCCCCCCAGCGGTCCAGCACGTCTTGCGACACACCCAACAGATCGCGTTTGGCCGCGTTGGCATAACTCACCACACTCCCGAGGAACACCGCCGACGCACCCGGCACCGAGGTGATCCGTGCCGCGATCAAACCGCCCGTGCACGACTCAGCCGTCGCGACCGTCAGTCCGCGCCGAACGCACGCTTCCGCCAGCCTCGCCTCAAGCGCTTTCGCATCTCCCGCTTTCATGCCCTCACTATACTCTCCCCGACCCTCCCCTTCAAGACCTGCCGCATCTCCTCTTCTCCCCACCACTCCATTACTCCATGGCTCCATTGCTCCATTCTTCTCTCCTCTCTCCCCCTCCATCTTTCCCTTTCCCAACACGCCCTCTTCGTGTATCTTTTCTCCATGCGTGCTTTCTTAGCCATCACCCTGCCGGACGAGATCAAAGCCAGACTGGCCGCCACCGTCCAACGGCTTGCGCCGCTCGCCATCGAAGCGAAGTGGTATACCCAGGATCAGTTTCATCTGACGCTCGCCTTTCTGGGCGAGGTCTCCCCGGCCATTCTGCCCCATGTGGCCGCCGCAGCGGACCGCGTGTGTTCAGCGCTCCCGGCCTTCACTTGCCAGGCTGAAGGACTCGGGTTCTTCGGAACCAAGCGTAACCCAAAATCGCTCTGGGCCGGGGTGGCGCCGACGCTTGAACTGATGACGCTGCACGAAAAGCTCTGGAAAGAACTCAAGAAGTTCGGGTATGAAAACGACGGGGATGAGTTCCACCCCCATATCACCTTTGGGCGCTGCCGTGAGTCCGCGCGCAACCACCCCGTGGTCGAAGCCCTGGACTCCGCCGAGGGGTCCGATTTTGGCGAGTGGAAGGTCACGCGCGTGACGCTCTTCGAGAGCCGCCTCACCCCGCGCGGCCCGATCTACCGTACGCTCGGACACTCCGCTCTCGCGGAGGCGTGAGCGCCTGTGCCTGCCGCGCGGAACGGCTCACTGAGCGGGAGCGCCTGCAGGCCCTTGCTTCTTTCCGCCTTTTCCCTTTTGCTGGCCTCCGCCACCCTGCACTCCGCCACCGTTGCCACCCTGCGGACGATTTTCCTTTAACGCGATCAAAGCCTGTTTCAATTCATCCAGCGACAACTTTCCATCCTTGTCACCATCACACCTCTGCATCAGGTGCTCAGCCATAAGTTCCGGGGTCTGCCGAGGCGGCTTACCGCCTTTCCCGCCCTGGCCGCCACCGCCTTGGCCGCCGTTTTTTCCGTTCCCAGGCCCCTGCGCACAGGCCGTCAGGCTTGCGGCCAGAGTCAAGGCCGTCATACACTTCGCCATGGTCATCGATGTCATGATGTCGTCCTTCGTTTTTTTGTCGGTTTGCTCCACTTGGGTTGAATACTTTAACCGGTATCGATGACAGAAAACAGTCTGGAAAGATGACAGTTCTGTCATCCCGCATTCCCCGCCATCACAGCCGCCATCACAGCCGTGTGTCCGGGCCGCTTACGTCACCTTGCCGCCGACGTACCGGTAGCCGATGCCGTGAACGGTCTGGATTGCCGCCGGATTGTCCGGCTCTTTCTCGACCTTCTTGCGAAGCTGGACGATATGCTGGTCAAGGGTGCGGGTCGTCCCCAGATAATCAATGCCCCACGCTTCATTCAACAGGCGGTCACGGCTCAGCACTTCGTCGGGATGGGCTCGGAACAGGTCGATCAGCTTGAGTTCCCGCGCCGTCAGATCCTCGGACTTGCGGCCCCGCAAGGCCCGCATGGTTTTGCGGTTCACCGTGACCGCCCCGAACGGAAATTCCTCTTCGGACGGATCCGCCCCCGCCGCCGGCGCTGCCGCGACGGACCTGCGACGGACCGCCGCAATGCGCGCCAGAAGTTCCCGGACCCCGAACGGCTTGGTCATGTAGTCGTCGGCACCAAGCTCCAGGCCGACCACTTTGTCGATCTCCTCGTTTTTCGCCGTCAGCATGATGATCGGCACGGTCCGGTCAAGGCCCCGGATCTGGCGGCAAACATCAAAGCCGCTCACTTCCGGCATCATGACGTCGAGCAGCACGAGGTCGTAGTGACTCTCGGCGAAACGGCTCAGCGCCTGCTTGCCGTCTGACGCGGACGTGACGCGGTAACCCTCGCTTTCCAGCGTGGTGATCAATCCCTCGCGAATATGGGGATCGTCTTCGGCAACCAGAAGATGTGGATTCATGAGACCCTCAGCACAATTCGGAAACAGGCGCCGCCGCCGTCCCGCGGCAGACACAGCAAATCCCCGCCAAGATCCCGCAGCAGCCGGCGTGCGATGCTCAGGCCGAGCCCGCTGCCGGGAACCCGTGCGGTCAGCGACGCGTTCATCCGGTAGAAGTTCTCGAAAATCTTTTCCCGCAACGCTTCCGGGATTCCCGGGCCGCGGTCCAGCACGTCGAGCCGGACACCGTCATCGTTCGCCTCCAACCGCAGTTCCACCTCTTTGCCTGCGGCGGCATACTTGATCGCATTGTCGAGCAGGTTGAGCACCGCCTGCCCGAGCGCGTCGCGGTCCGTGCGGACGGTCAGGAGACCTTCCGGGCGATGCACGTTGAGTTGGAGGCCCGCTTCCTGAAAGCGGATACGCTGCGGCTCCAGAAACGCGTCGAGCCACTCCGTCAGCTCCAGCGTCTCCACGGCATAGGAGCGCCGGCGCTGCTCCAGGCGGCTGAAATCAAGCATGTTGTTGACCAGCCGGCCGAGCCGCGCGCATTCCGCGATCATCACGTCGAGGTAATGCCGCTGCTTGTCCTCGCCCTTGACCCGCCCCTCGCGCAGGAGTTCGGCGTAGAGGCGCAGGGTCGTCAGTGGGGTCTTCAGCTCATGCGACACATTGGAAACGAACGAGGTCTTCTGCCGGGCCTCCCGCGCCCGCCGCCCGGCCTCCCAGAGCAGGAGGCTGCCGCCAACCAGGATGGAAACCAACAGCGATGCGACCAGCAGCACGGAAGCCAGACGGACGCTGCCGCCGCCTCCGGCGACGGGCGTCCCGGCGGAATACAGCGCCACCTGCCAGTGCGGCAGGGCCGCGCCGAGCCCGGCGGTAATGACCGGCTTGGCCCCCTTCGGAACGTCAAATCCGCCTGACTGATGTATCACATTGCCCGCGCCATCCAGCAGGGCCCAGGCGCGATCGTTTCTCACCTCTCGGGGAAAGGCCTGGATGACCCGCGCCAGCAGGGCCGTCATTTCCAGTTCGACGCCGGCGACGCGGCCCTGATGTTCCACCCAGCCCAGCAGAAAAAGCTGATCGCCCTCAAACCAGGGGATCCAGCCACGGCGCCCTGCCGACTGCCGGTCAACCACTGCCAACTGCTGGGCTTCCTGCTGAAGCTGGACACGCGGTGAAGCCTGCTGCTGAGGGCTTCGGTCGTCAGACTCGCCGGAGCGCAGCATGGCTTCCAGGCGGGCAGCAAACAGATGCTCGTAACGTTTGATGAACCCCCGCTCCTCCTCCGTTGTCGGAGCGGCAGGATCCGGCCATTCCAGCCGACGCCCGGCCTGATTCCAGACGAAGGTGTTGCGGACCAGCGGGTGGGTTTCCGGCCATTTCGACAAGGTGCCAGGGGCATCGAAGGTGGACAGAGCATCGACACGGGTCAGCATGTCGTTCTCCACGCCCTGCACCGCGAGCTGCAGGTCGTCAGCGATGACCTGGGCGCGGTCCTGCAAAGCGCGGCGCGCGTCATCCGCCACCCGGACCTCCTCGCGGCCGAGCAACCGCAACGACAGCACGCCGATGGCCAGCGTCGCGCCGACCAACAGCGAAAACCCCACGCGCAAACTGGACGGTTTTAGGAACATAGCGTTTCCAGACAGCATATTAGCCCAGCCTGCGGCCCGCGTGAAGAACGAATATCGCGGGACGGCAAACGCTTTGTGTCCGGCGGCGCGAAGTCCACCGGACACGTTTAATTCCTCTAGTGCGCCAGCTGCTGGTTCCGCATCTGGTAACTGTCGGTCCGCATGGCTTTGCGATCCACGTTGCCGAGCCCCTTTTCCTCAACGGCCTCCCCATACTTGAGCGTCAGTTCGGCTTCTTTCAAGACACGGGCATCCGTGATGTTGTAGGCTTTCGCCCGTTCAAGGACACTCCCGCTAGCCGCTCGCAAGGTTACAGCGGCTTCGACACGGTTTCCCTTGTCAGCCTGGCGGATCGCCGCGTCCTTGGCCTCGGCCATCTCGTTCAACATGAGGTCTTTTTGGACAGCGAGGTTAGCCGAGGCCGAGACGTCGCTCTCCCGCTTGCTGAACCGGACAGTAGCGGCAGCCTCGACCTGCTCCTCCCGGCTGCTGATCAGGTTGCGGTAGGTGCAGCGCGCAGAGGCCAGCTTAAGTGTGTCGTTCTCTGTTTGGGCCGGGACCTCCACCTCCACCAGCACATATTTCTCCTGCCCTCCGTACAGGTTGTTCAGCCGGATCTCGACACACCTGCCGGCCATGCGCCCGTCACGCCCGATGATGCGGATCGGCCGGACGCCCCCTAGAAACTCGATTTCCAAAACCACATCGCGGGCGAACACGCTCAGGACGTCACCCAGTTCCGCCGCGAAGATCCTGGGCAGATCCAGACTGGACTCGACGAAGTAGGTGTTGCCGTCGCTGTTCTGCGCCAGCTTGGTCATCAGGTCTTCATTGTAGTCGGTCCCGACGCCGATCGTGGTGACGGCGATCCGCTCCTTCATCAGGGCGGCGCCGAGCCGTCCGAGGTCCTCCGGCTGGCTCGGGCCCGAGTTGGCCTGGCCGTCCGACAGCAGCAGGATCCTGTGGACGTATTTGTCCTCGATGTGCTTGCGGATTTCCGCCGCCGCCTGGCTGACGCCGGCGAACAGCGCCGTGTTGCCACGCGTGGTGATCGCGTTGATGCGCGACTCGATCCACTCGGTGTTGGCCGCGCTTTGCGGCGGGACGACAGTCTCCACCTCGTGGTCATAAACAACCAGCGAGAAGAGATCGCGGGCGCCCAGCCGGCGCAGTGCGGTGATGGCGGCCTCCTTGGCCTTTTCAAGTTTCCCCGAATTACTCATCGACCCTGAGCGGTCCAGAACGACCGTCAGGTTGACCGCTTGCCGGTCGGCCTTCTCGTGCAAGGCAGGGGCATCCAGCGACACCTTGATCACGGCACGCCGCACATCGCCCGCCGGCAGGACGGCACGGTCCAAGTCCACCCGGCACGTCACCTTTTCGACGCGGGCGGCCATCGCCGACCCCGCCATGAGCAGACCCGCCATGAGCAGTCCGCCAAACCCGTTCCGCTTACACTTCTTCATGACACACCCTCCGTTCCAAACTTTCTTGCCTGGGGCGGACACACCCGTATCCGTTCCCGTTTTCACGACACCATGACACCACATTCAGCCGGTCAAGTTGTCACGACCCGGCAAAAAGAGTGTAAAAGAATTGTCATGCAAGAGAGACAGTCAGGATGACCGGGTGGCCGTTATCAGGAGGCCGCTTCTCGGTCATGAACGTATCGCCGAGGTCGCTGTGAAACACGGGATTGTCCGCAGCGGCATGGGCCAGCGTGCGTTGATACATCTCTCTGTCGGTGTTCTCGTCCAAATGCGAGTCCGCCGTGAGGGTGAAGGTGAACGGCTGCGCGGCTTCCTCGCCCAGGGCGAGACCGGCAGCAACAAGGAGGGTGATCATCAGTCGCATCAGGGCCGCGCCTTTCTCTTGCCGCCCTCTTTGCGCGCGGTCGGCTTGGCTGCGTCGTAATCCGGGTTCGGCGTGGGCATCTGCGCGTGGACCGCTGCCAGATAGGCCGTCAGCCGCTGGTCCAACTCCTTACCCTTATCCGGCATTTCTCGGGCAAGGTCGCGGCGCTCGCCGGGGTCGTTGGCAATATTGAAAAGCTGCACCGCACCGGTCTCGTAGGCTCGGATCAGCTTGAAGTCTCCCAGTAGAATCGCAGACGCAGGGCCGATGGCGTCTTTGTCGTAGTGCGGGAAGTGGACGACGAACTCGTCGCGCGGACGTTTCACCGCCCCAGTGCCCGCGCTGGCAAGCACGGTCACCAAGCTTCCGCCTTCAACGCCTGCAGGCAGCGGTTCGCTGACTTTCGCCAACTCCGCGATAGTCGGAAACAGATCCGCTCCGGTCGCCCGCACGCGGGAGCAGGTGCCCGGCTGAACGCCCGGGCCGCTGATGATGAACGGCACGCGCAGCCCGCCTTCGGACACCGTGCCCTTGCCGCCGGCCAGCGGCGGGTTGCGCCCGGGCGTGCCGTGGTCGGTGGTGAAGATGACGTACGTGTTCGCCGCGATGCCCAGTTCGTCGAGCTTCTTCAAAACCAGACCGAAGGCTAGGTCCAGGTCGAAATCCGCCGCAGCCTCGGCGGTTTCCCGCTCGCTCAGGCTGCCGCCCCAGGCCTTCACCGCAGCGACCGCTTCGGGGCTCGCGTCGCCGCCTTGGCGCGACGCATAGTGCGACAGTTGCAGGTAGAACGGCTTGCCCGCCTTGACCTGCCGGGCCATAAAGTCCGTGCCGCGCCTGGTCATGCCGATGAGCTGCTTCGGATGCGGGTTGGCGACGTTGTCCGGCCCGCCGTTGTTGGTCGGGCCGTCGCTCTCGTCGAACCCGTGCCGGGCCGGACTTGTTCTCCCGACGTGCCACTTGCCGAAGTGCGCCGTCGCGTAGCCGTCGCGCTTGAGCAGCTCGGCGACCGTCGTTTCACCGGTCGGCAGTTCCATGGAGGCCGAAGGCGCGGTCACTCGGCCGTTGGGATTGCCGCCGCTCTCCTTCTTGCCCTCGCCCACAAAGGTCATGTGCAACTGGGCCGGGCTCTTGCCTGTGAAGAACGTGGCGCGCGAGGGCGTGCAGCGCGGCGAGGGCGCATAGAAATTTGCAAAGCGCATGCCGCCCTGCGCGAGCTTCTCGATATTGGGCGTGCGGACGAACGCGCTCTTCGAGGCGGGCACCGCATCGTCCATCTGCACCGACGTGCTACTCCAGCCGTGGCCTTCGCCAAGCACGAACACGAAGTTGGGCCGCGGCGTGTCGGCGGCGTGGAGTAAAGAAAACGGCACCACCAGCAGAGCAGCAAGGGTGACGGCTGTGAGTCTGGTCACGCGATTGTTCCTTTGTTATGAGGAGGAGCATGAAGGCTTGCGTTTATTAAACGTCACGCCCCCCCCTTTTATTGCCGCATGTGTTCCTTGACCCCGAGGCGGTCAGGTGTTACCCTTTTCGTTGTCTGGTAAGACCATAGGGAGGAGACGACATGACAACCGTTACGCTCAAGATGCCTCACGTGCTTGCACGCAGGCTTGGCGATGCCGCCGAGAAGCGCCAGACGTCACGATCAGCTCTGATCCGCACAGCCGTGCTGAAGTACATCGAGGAAGACCGGCCCGCTTCAGCAAAGCCTTCCGCCTACGACCTGGTCCGGGAATTTTCCGGAACCGTGGAGGGACCGCGTGATCTGTCGGCACACCCCAGACACATGCAGGGGTATGGGAAATGAATCAGCCGGTCATCATCGATGCGGGTCCAGTCGTGGCGCTCGTCAATGCCCGCGACACCTATCATGCAGCGATTTCCGTCATTATCGCCGCAACCGTCAGCAAGCGATTCCGCTGCTGATTCCGACGTAGGCCCGCGTCGCACTCGTCAGCCGTCACTTAAGCCATGCCTCTCTTACCCGCTATAGATGTCGTAAACGCTGCTGCCGAGAGCACGGCGAGTATCTCGAATTCCTCTGCTTCATGACTCGGAGTGTTTTCATCTTCGTGCTGTCTGGCGTTAATGAAAAAGGTCGCTGGCCGTCTTTCGCGCCATCGCCTTTTCCTCATCGGTCAGTTGGTTTCCCGGCGTGCTTCCGCCCATCAGGCGGTGAAACGGCGGCTCATCTGGAGGCGGATGCTTGAGTCCGAGGATGTGCCCCAGTTCGTGGGCCACCGTCCGGCTGAAGGAGCCTTGTTTGAATGTGCCGCCTTCAACCAACAGGCACTTTTCCGGAGGACGCTTTCCGTGCGAAGGCTTGTCCGTCCATTGTCCGACCATGATGCGCTTCTGGCGCGGCGAAGCATTGCCTTGCGACGTTCCGCCGAGATACGGAACCACATAGATGTTCACGGCCTGCGCATCCTCATGCTCAAGCTTGAGGATGGACAGCAGCTTGTTGATCCGTTCGGGGTCGCCATGCCCTGCGCTGTCGCGCACAGCGTCCAGGAGGTAGGCGATCACCTCGGCGCGGTTATGACTCCGGGTCGCCGCAGGGGTGGCGCCGCTCAGCGTCCATTCGATCTGCGCCGAAGACCAGATCCGGTTGACTTCGGGCACGACCCTTTTTGTAATCATCTCCGGCGTGATCCAGTTGGTCATTTCAACGCCCTTCGACGTCATGGGCATGTCGCCCACCAGATGAAACCGCACCGCGATGCGTTGCGGGGTTTCAGCCTTCGCAACAGATGAGGCACCTGACGGCACGTCGGCGGCATGCATTACGGCCAGCGGTGTCACCAGCAGGGCGGTGAGCGTAAGAAGGGGTCGTTTCATGACCGTATTATATGGCTGCAACTCATCGAAGTCTAGCGGCACGGAGACGAGCTGACGGTCACTTCTCGCGCTGGCCGTCACGTGGGGGACGGTCACCGCCGCTGCGGCCGCCACCTCGTCCGCCTTGGTCTTGCGGCCGGTCGCCTGCGGCGCCACGCTTGCGGGAGACGTCGAGGCCTTGCGCGGCGCGTTCGGTGATCGTACCCTTCGGCGTCAGGTCGCGGCCTTTGAACGCGGGGTGATCGGCGGCGTAGCGGTAAGCGCGGAACGCGGAGTTCACCATCGGCAGAGCGTCGCCGAGCACTTTCACGGGGCCGTCGCGCGTGACAGGGTTGATGTACTCCCAGGCGAGCTTGCCTTCGGAGGTGACCTCGAAGAAATGCCCCTCGGTATCGGAGCAGATGAAGGTGCTGCCGTTCGGAAGGCGCTGGCCGCTGGAGCCGATGTGGCTGAAAAAGCCGTGGCTGTTGACCGATCGGAAACTCCAAACGATCTGGTTCGAGATCTGGCGCGGCTGGTTGTGCGTGTCCTTGTCGTAGGTCTCGCGCCGGTAGCCGGCGGCGGGCGGATTGACATACTTGCCGGTGTCGCGCCCCGCCGCGTCGAGAAACGGGTTGATCTCAAGCACCGAGGACTGCGGCGTGCGCTGGTATAGGTACTGACCATTGTTGAAGACCATGAGGTGTCCCGCTCCCGGCAGGCCCGCAGGAATCCACGAGGCGTGGTGCGAGCCGCCCATCTGCTTGTGGCCGGAAGTCGCCGAATCCCAGTTCTCCAAGACGCGCGGGGGATCGCCTTGCGCGTACCGCGCCGGATCGCCGAAGCGGTAGAGGAAATCGCCCGTTGCACCGGCGGCCTTAACGATGCCCGCCTTCGTGTCGCCGGGAACAAAGGTGCCGTCATGGTCGATCACAACCAGCTCGCCCTGCACGGAATTGATGACGAGGTGGCCAGACTCGGCGCTGTAGTCAAGCGAGTTGCAGTGAAGCCAGTCACGCTTGAGCGGACGTCCGGGCATATTGATGTTGATCCGGCCGGGATAGTCCGCAAAGGTCTTTCCCGCGCCGACGAAGTTCGGCTTTGTCGCGTCAACGTCCTGCACGACGTGATCGAAGAACCACCACTCCCAGACCACGTTGCCCTGCATGTCCACTTCGACCACGGCGTCCATCTGCCCTTCGCGATACGGGCCATTCTTAGGGTCG
>CAZXVN010000295.1:0-9752 GCA_964643945.1 uncultured Lentisphaeraceae bacterium
CGCTATTTCTTACTTCTCAAAAAACTTGCTTGTACGCTGCGCGCCGACCGCCCCACGGCAGGTCGATGACCCGCCCACCGGCTATCCCCTCGCCCCCGCCATCTATAGAAAAGTGTCAACTGGGCATTGAAGCATGCCGAAAATCTTTGGAAAATAGCGTAACCCGTCGGAAAACGGCATGCCGCTCTCAATGTTTTCGCGCAGGACTTTGAGGACGTGTTTAAATCCCGTATGGGCGCACTGATCCTCCAGCGTTGAGATCGCCGAGAGGATCGTCATGCCGGCGTTCAACATGCTCGCCGTCTGACGGGTGAAGGGGATCAGCTCTTTTCGTTTGATCACGCCGATGCCGCTGATGTGGATGCGGGTGTTTTTTTGGGTGAAGTCTGCCATAAGAAATTCCTTTTTCGATCTTCTCGCTAAACGGTGTCATTGTAGCATACAGAAATAATCCTGCCTGTCTATCACTCATTTCGACTGCTGTGTTCTCATTCCCGAGAGGCGCCTCTCATTTGTGTTATTCGCCGCCGGTCACTTCCAGCGCGGCGGCGAGCGAGGTGAGGCCGTCGCGGACCTTCATCAAGCCGGCCTCTTTGATTGTGACCATGCCTCCGCTGACCGCCAGGTCGCGGATCGTGGCGGAAGAGGTGCCCTTGGTGATCGCGTTGCGGATGGCGTCGGTGATGGTCAACACTTCCATCACGGCCCCGCGGCCCTTAAAGCCGATGCCGTTGCATTTGCTGCAGCCGACCGGCTCAAAGATGGTGGCGCCTTCAAAGAAAGCGGGGACGATGTGGTTGGCGGCAAGAACTTCGGGGTTGACGTCGCGCGGCCTTTTGCACACGGGGCAGAGCTTGCGGTAGAGACGCTGGGCCTGGGCGAGGATCAACGAGGAAGCGAGCAGGAAAGGGGGCACGCCCATGTCGAACAGACGGGCAATGACGCCCGAGGCGTCGTTGGTGTGGAGCGTGCTCAACACGAGATGGCCCGTGAGCGCGGCCTTCACCGCGATGTCGGCGGTCTCGCCATCACGGATTTCGCCCACGAGCACGATGTCGGGATCCTGACGCAGCACGGAGCGCAACACGGACGCGAAGGTGAGGCCGGTCTGCTGGTTCACGTGAACCTGGTTGATGCCCCCCAGCTGGTACTCCACCGGATCTTCCGCGGTGACGATGTTCACGTCCGGCCTGTTCAGGTCTTGCAGGCATGAGTAGAGCGTGGTGGTCTTGCCCGAGCCGGTCGGCCCGGTGACGAGGATAATGCCGTGGGGCTGATCAATCGCGTATCTCATCGCCTTGAAGGCAAACTCGTCGAGCCCCAGCGCGGCGAGGCTGGGTGCCAGATTGGTCTTGTCCAAGGTGCGCATCACCACCTTCTCGCCGTGGACGGTGGGCAGGATGCTGACACGGATATCCACCTCTTTCTTCAGCGCCCGCACCTTGAAACGTCCGTCTTGCGGGGTGCGGCGTTCAGCGATGTCGAGGTCGGACATGATCTTGATGCGCGAGACGATGGCGTTATGCAGGGAACGTGGAGGGCTGGGCCGTTCGATCAGCGCGCCGTCGATGCGGTAGCGCAGACGCGAACTCTTCTCCATCGCCTCGAAGTGAATGTCGCTCGCACCAATGCGGAGGGCTTCAACCAGCATCATGTTCACCATGCGGATGACGGGCGCCTCTTCGGCGGTCTCCAAAGTCTGGTCAATGCTTTCGTCTTTCTTTTGAGGCTCGCTGGAAAACTCGATTTCGGTGTCCGGCACCTTCATGATGTTTTCCATGGAAAGGCCCGGGTTATCGGCGTCTTTCTGGGTCTGCGCACGGTTGATGGCGTCGAGCACCTCTTTCTCCTGGGCGACAAGAGGGATGATTTCCGAACGGGTGACGCGCCCGATCTCCTCCTGGGCCAGCAGGTCGAAGGGGTCGCCAAAGGCGACGGTCAGCCGATTGCCCAGGCGCATGAGCGGGACGGCCTTCAGCCGGGTCCAGAGCTGGGATGACGCCAACTCCAGCAGCTCGATGGGCAAGACCAGCGTGGGAGGAAGGGTGATGGGGACTCTGTTGAAATAGGCGGCAACCGTGAGCGTGAGCACCTCGGGCGCAACGATCCGGTTCTGCAACAGAAAAAGGTCGAGCGGAAGCCTGCCCGCTTCGGACAACGCGCTTTGCAGTTGCTGTTCAGTCAAAACGCCGCGCTGAACCAGCGCGCTCTGAAAACTCGGGTAATGCACCGACTGAGGCATGGTATCAATCTCCGGGCAGTTTTAAGCAGAAACAGTGCCAACAGCGCCGAGACTACATCCGGCCATCGTGCGGCACAGATCCTGCTTAGTAATTACATGGGAGAATCATTATGGCAGAAGCGGATCCAAAATTAAACGAAGCAATCGGTTTTTTTGAACAGATGTTGCAGACCATGCCGGGAGACCGGATGAGTCTGGAGTTCCTCGCGGTGGCCTATGAACAGACCGGTCAGAGCGAGAAGCGGAGGGATTGCCTGATTCGGCTGGTGGACTGTCTGTTGCATGAGAAAGATTACGACAACGCCAAAATCATTGCGGGGCATTTGCGCGCGTTCATGGATTATCCTCCAGCCTGCGCGGCCATCGAACGTGTGGCAGAACAGGGTTCAGACCAGGGATTCCCGGGCATGCTGCGCCGGGATGACTCAGGGTTGGGGGGCGCGGCTCAGTCCGCAGGGGTGCCCGCAGGTGCGGCGTTTCAAGATCTGGCGGTCGAGGTGCATGCGTTGTCGCATTCGGCTGCGGCAGCGGAGATGGATTTGGTGTGGCTTTGGAAAGAGCGCGAGTTCTTGCCGAAAGAGGTGTGCATGAAGGTGCTGCATATTCTGATGGAGCGCCCAGCCACTGATTTCCCGGTGCTGATCTCAGCCTTGGCGCTGCTGGACGAGCAGCACCCGGAGTGGACAGAGCCGCTGATGGAGGTGATGCAGCGTGTCAGCGAGTTGCCGCTGATTCCGATCGAGCTGTTCGAGGTGTCGCCGGCTGCGGCGCAGCTTCTGTCGCCGACGGTTATCCATATCAAAGGGGTCTTGCCGTTTGCGGTGCTGGGCAGCGAAGTTCTGGTGGCGGTCTTGAATCCGCTGAGCAAGGCGTTGCAGGACGAGGTGACGGCCCGCATCGGAAGGCCGTGTCACTTTTTCTTTGCGCATCCGAAATCTTGGTTGAAGGCCGTCGAAAAGATCGTCTGACCGCGTGTGCGCCTTGACTTCAGTCCGCGTGGCGGATGGTGGCGAACCGGTTCAGGATGTTTGCGAGGTCGTCCCTCGTGTAGGGCTTCCCGAGGAAGCCGTCGAAGCGCTCCGAAGCGAACATCTCGTTGATCCGCTCTTCGGTGTGGCCGGAGACAATCACAATCGCGATGCCGGGTTTCCGCATGCGGAGGGTGGCTAACAGGCGCACATTGTCCAGATAGCCGAGTTGGGCGTCGAGCAGGATCAGGTTGACCGACTCCGCGTGTTTTCTGAAAAGCAACAGCGCTTCGCGTTTGGTGGTGGCCTGCAAGGTGTTCACGTTGAGGGAGCGCAACATCATGGCGGTGGCCTGCAGGAGCGCCTGGTTGTCTTCGACTAAGAGGACGCACGGGCGCTGGGCGGGCGGGGCTGGAGGTGCAGTCGGCGCGTCGGGCGCTGGCGAGGTGGGCACGGGAAGCGCCGCCGACGCGGGGTGTTCTTGGAGCTGTTCGTGGGAGGCCGGCAGCCAAATGCGGAAACAGGTGCCTTTGCCGAGTTCTGAGTTGATGGCAATGCCGCCGTTGTGTGCGTCGACGATGCCGAAAACCGTGGAGAGCCCTAAGCCGCGGTCAGGGGCTTTCGTCGAAAAGAAGGGCTCGAAAATCCGCCCGATGACTTCGCGTGACATGCCGGAACCGGTGTCGTCGATCTGAAACACGACGCCGTGACTCGGCGACAACTCATGGGTGCTGAAGAACTCTCCGATGTTTTCGACGGTCAGTTCGAAGGGATACGTGCTGACACGGATCTGTCCGCGGGACCCGTTCATGGCCTCAGAAGCGTTCTTGAGCAGGTTGATGATGACCTTCCAAAACTGGTGCGGGTCCGTTTCCACGCAGGGCAGGCCGGGGGTTAGCTTCAACTCGAGCGCGACATTCGACGCCATGACGCCGCCCATCAGTTTCTCCAGGTCGAGAATGAGGTTGTTGGGGTCGTCGCGTTTGAAGACGATCTGGGTCTGCCCGGCGTAGGTCATCAGTTCGCGCGTGAGCGTTGCGCCCTTGCCTGTGGCCTGGCGGATGGTGCTGAGCGCTTCGTGCGCTTCGGGTCTGGGGTTCTGCCAGACGAGATCCAGAGTGTTTTGTATGATGGACAGGATGTTGTTGAAATCATGCGCGATGCCCGCCGCCAGATTGCCAAGGCTCTCTATCTTTTTGATCTTGGCGAGGCGCTCCTCCATCTGTTCGCGCGTCTCACGTTCACGCCACTCTTTGGTTACATCCCGGAATACGACCAGCACGGAAAAGGCGTCGATGTGGCTGATCCGGGTCTCGAAATGGCGGTAGGCGCCATCCGCCTCGCGGCACGAGATGAGCACCATCTGGAGGTTTTCAGTGTGGAGAGCTTCGCCGATCGCTTGGCGCAAAGCCTCGCAGTCGCTTTCCGGGAAAAGGGGTGGCGCGATGGGGTGATCGACGATCAGCCCGGGAATGGGGGTTACGTAATCCGGCTGCTTGTGGACAGTGACCAGCTGGGCTTGGGAGTTGAAGACGCACAGGCAGTCGGGCATCCCCGCGATCAGGGTGCTCTGGCGCTGTTCGATTTGCCTGAGCTGACGCGTCTTGAGGGAGAGCGATTCAATCATTTCGTTGACGCTGCGCGCCAACAGGCCGAACTCGTCTTTTTGCGGCCAATGGAGGGTGGTGTAGCTCCCGTCCAAATGGTGCTCGCCGATTTCACGGATTTGTTCCGCGAGCAGGCTGAGCGGATTCAACAGGATCCGCGCTTGAAGCCAGAAGATCGGCAACACAAAAACGATTCCGACCATGGCGATAAAGCCGGTAAGCCATCCGAGCGCGATGTTGGCGATCGAAGAGAACGTGCGCGGCAGTCGGATGTCGATCGACAGCACCTCTCTGCCGAGAATGTCGTGGATCGGCATGACCGCCTCGAATGCGTTGTCACCCAAATGCCACTGTCCGCCGGAATAATAATTCAAGGCCACTTGAAAGATCGGAACGATGCCGATCCGTTTCAGGACATTCGTGTCTGTGGCGACGGCCCGCTGGCCACGGTAGTCGGAGAGCGTCACCTGCATGCCTTGCGTGGCATTGTTGATGCGGTTGATCAAGGGGTGATTCCGTACGAGCGAACCGATGACCACGAAGCCCGTGAGCTTGCCTGTCCCGTCGTGAACGGGAGACGACGCGATGAGAACCGGTTGTTTCTTGAAAATGATCACGCCGATCAGGTGGGGGCTTTTGGTGAGCGTCGGCAACAGGGGGGGCAGCGAGGCGAGGTACGGCTGCATGTCGGCGGCCTCAATGGGGCGGATGGGCTTGTCAGGCACCAGAAAAGAATAGCCCTTCTCGAACGTGCCGTCAGGCCTGAGGGTGAGCGCCAGATGAATGAGCGTTTTGCCTGAGAAGGAACCCAGTTGCGCCTGAAAAAAGTCGTATATGATATCGTTCCTCGCTCGGGTGCGGGACGACTCGTCTGCCAATTTATCGGTCAGCGCGGCGGCGGCTTGGGTGGAGGTTGTCTGAAGGGCGTTGAGCTCGCTGTAAATGATCGACTGGATGTCGTTGCCGACGCTCTGGATACTTTTCTCGGCCTCGCGGATCATGTGGACGAGAATGAATCGGCCGCCCAGATAGAAGACAAAAAGCAGCCCCAGAAGAATACAAGCAGTAACGAGTCCGAACTTGGTTCGGATACTGCGCAACGAGGTCAGTATAGGTGAAGAAAACATCAAAAAGAAACAGCCCAATTTAGAATTTCAACCATAGCACAACACACGACGATCAGACAAGCCTTTTCCGGTTTTTTTTATAGGCAGGTGCGCGTCACTTCTGCTACGCTAATACATTAAAGGGGTTGTTAATAAGCTCAAGGTGCGTAAGCGCTGCCCTGCGAAGGAGGATGCATGAAGATGGATCGGAGAGGGTTTCTGAAAGCCGCAGCGTGGGCAGGGGCTGTTTCTGGCGTATTCGCGCAATCGGGATGCCAGGCGTTTTCAGGTTTTCCCGTGCGCAAGGGTAAGAGCATGGCCGGTTTTCGTGCCGCACCGCTGGAGAAGGTGCGCATCGGCCTCCTGGGCGTGGGGCAGCGTGGTTCAGGAGCGGTTCAGCGGTTGGCGGCCGTTCCCGGCGTGGAGCTTACGGCCATCAGCGATCTGCACGAGGCGCGTGCCGTCAAGCAGGCTCAGGTGTTGACCGGTCTCGGCAAAGCGGTGCCCGCGCTTTTTTCCGGCTCAAAAGAGGTGTGGCGCAAGGTGTGCGAGGCGAAGAACGTCGATCTCGTCTATATTTGCACGCCTTGGCTCTGGCATACCCCCATGGCGGTCTATGCGATGCAGTGCGGCAAGCATGCGGTGACCGAGGTGCCTTCCGCCATGACCCTCGAGCAGTGCTGGCAACTGGTGGACACAGCGGAAGCGACGCAACAGCACTGCATGATTCTCGAGAACTGCTGTTACGGATATAACGAGATGCTCGCGCTGATGCTTTGCCGCAAAGGCGTGCTGGGCGAACTCGTGCATGGCGAGGCCGCCTATATCCACGACCTGCGCGCCCTCAAGCTACAGGAAGAGGCCGCCGGAGGCTATCAGGGACAGTGGCGCCTGGAGTGGTCTAAACAGCACACCGGCAACCCTTATCCCACACACGGCCTCGGTCCGGTCTGCCAGTATATGGACATCAACCGCGGCGACCGCTTTGAATCGCTGACCTCCATGAGCACGGCACAGTTCGGCCTGAGCCTGGCGGCTGCGGCCAAATACGGCAAGGGAAGCGTGCCGGCCAAGACGGTCTATAAGCTGGGCGATATGAACACCACGCTCATCAAGACCTATCGCGGTAAAACCATTATGGTGCAGCACGATACCACCAGTCCGCGCCCCTATAGCCGCATCAACCTGATCTCCGGCACCCAGGGCATCTTGGCGGATTATCCCTTGCGCGTGGCTCTGGAGCCCAAGGCGCATGACTGGCTGGACGACAAGGAGCTGGAGGCGCTTAAGACGAAGTACGTCCATCCCTTGTGGGACAAAAACGGTGAGGCCGCGAAAAAGGCGGGCGGTCACGGCGGCATGGATTTCCTGATGGACCTGCGGCTCTGCCACTGCCTGCAGAACGGCCTGCCGCTCGACATCAGCGTGTACGACACGGCTCTCTGGAGCTCACTTGTTGAACTCAGCGAGCGCTCAGTCCTGCACGGTGGCGCGCGGGTGGACGTGCCTGACTTTACGCGCGGCGGCTGGAAAACCGCCGATCCACTCGGTATCGTGACGGTCGGGTAATCGCAAAGGGGGTCGGGCGATGGTGGATATGGGGATAACTGATCGGTATCGAACCTTGCGGCAGTGTGCGCGGGGTGTAGGGGGAGTGGCGCTGGTGTTCAGCCTCACCGTGGCCACGCTGTTGGCGGTGGATGGGTATCGTTCCAGCCTTGCCGAAACGGTGCGCTCAGAGGTTCTCGCACAGGCCTTGGCACAGGGGCGCTCCACGCCGCAAGACGCACAGGCCGTGGCTTTCGCTCGCGAAATGGATCAGTTGGCGCGGCGGGTCTATTTCAACAGCCTGACGTTCCGGCAGAGCGGCATCGCGTTGTTGGTGGTCGGCTTGTTGGTCGCGGCTGGCTGTTTCGGCGTGGCGTGGCGGCTGAGCCTGAAGATCCCCGATCCGCGCACGCTGGGCGGGGAAGATCCGGTGCGCTCAGACCGGTTGGCCGTGAACGCGGTGTTGGTGGCAGGCATCGCGTTGCTGGCGGGGGCGACGGCTTTACACGTCGCGTATGGCCGGCGTGCGGCGCGCCCGGCTGACCGCGCGTTACGGGCGAGCTTAAAGAATCCTGCGCTGAAGCCCGGCGAGGCGCATGTCTGCCCGTGTTGTAAAGGCACCCAGCAGGCGGCGCTCGAAGGGCAGTGGCCGTTCCTGCGCGGACCGGCCATGTCGGGTCGCATCGCGGAGACGAACGCGCCGGTGGCGTGGAACGGCGAGACGGGCCAGAACATCAGGTGGAAGGTGGCGCTGAAGCGCGGCGGTGCGAGCACGCCCGCCGTGTGGGGCAAGCGGATTTTCCTCACCTCGGGTGACGCGGCCGCGCGGACGGTCATGGCGCACGACGCCGAGACCGGCGCACTGTTGTGGAGTAAGGATGTCCCAGACGGCGCGAAGAGCGGCGAGCCGTTGCCCGAGGTCGGCGAAGACGCCGGGTTCGCGGCCTCTTCGCCCGCGTGCGACGAAGCCCGCGTCTATGCGGTTTTCGGCACGGGTGATCTAGCGGCTTTGGATTATGAGGGCAACATCGTCTGGCAGGTTTTTTTGGGGCGGCCGAAAAATACTTACGGGCACGCCTCTTCGCTGGTCTATCGCGGTGAGATGTTGCTCGTCCAGTGGGATCAGGAGGAGCACGCCCGTATCATAGCGGTGGACAAGACCACGGGGAAGACGCTGTGGGAAACGCCGCGCGAGGTGGGCATGTCCTGGAGCACGCCGGTGATCATGCCGCTGTGCGATAAGCACGTGTTGCTGATGCACGCGAGCAAAGTCACCTGGGGCATGGAGCTGGCGACAGGCAAGAAGCTGTGGGAGGTGGAGGCGGTGACCGGCGAGGTCGCGCCGTCGCTGGCTTGGGAGGGCGATGTCTGGCTGGCCGCGAACATGTACTCCAAGATGGCGGCGTTCAAGCTGCCGCCGGAGGGTGCGCCGCAGAAACTGTGGGAGTGGGAGGATGGTAACCTGCCGGATGTGGCGAGTCCCGTGATCGCGGACGGTCTGGTCTATCTGGCGACCGATGCGGGCGAGGTGTTGTGTCATGACCTTGCCAACGGCAAGCAGGTGTGGAAAAAAGAGTTCGCGGACGGCTTTTATGCGTCACCCGTCGTGGCAGGCGGCAAGCTCTATGTGGTGGATCGCGTCAAAGGCGTGTTCCATGTGTATGCCGCGGGCCGCGATGGCCGCGAGGTCTCGTCGAACCCCTTGGGAGAGGGCGTGCGTGCGACACCCGCCTTCGCGGGCGGGCGCATCTACGTGCGCGGCGCCAAAAACCTGTGGTGCGTGGAGGCGGTGCGATAGGCGGGAGCGGTTACGCGCGCGCCGCGCCAAATTTGACGCAGACCGGGCGGTGGAGCGCGTAGGGGCCGTGAGCCGGCTCCAGCTTGCCGGTGGCGGCCTCATAGGCATACGAGAACAGTTCGTTCGAGTTCTCATGGCCGACGAGGACGAACTTGCCGCCGGGCATGAATTCGAAATCGCGCGGGAACTTGCCAGCCAGCTTGGAGATCGCCAGACGCTCCATCGTGCCGGCCGTGGTGTCGACGGCGAAGGTGACGATGCTGTCATGGCCGCGGTTCGCGGTAAAGAGGCGCTGGCCGTCCGCAGAGAGTTTGATCGCTGAAGCCTTGCTGAAATCAAGGAAGTTGTACGGGAGCGTGTCGAGCGTCTGGATGTGGATGAAGGCGGCACCCGTGTAGAAGAATGACGAGACCGTGTTGTTGAGTTCGTGCAACAGGAAGGCGAGTTTCTAGATCGGAAGAGCACACGTCTGAACTCCAGTCA
>CAZXVN010000296.1:0-7636 GCA_964643945.1 uncultured Lentisphaeraceae bacterium
TGGAAGCCGATCCCTTGGATTCCGTGGCGATGGATTTCCACTTCGCCCATGCCGGCGCGCCGCTCATCGAGGAGGCTGGCCCACTGACGGGCAAGATCTTCCGCTCGGTGCAGATTGACAGTTGGGAAATGAAGATGCCGAACTGGTCGGCCGGTTTCCGCGACGATTTCAAGAAATACCGCGGCTATGATCCCCTGCCGTACCTGCCGGCGCTGGCGGGCTGGGAATTGGGCAGCGCCGGGTTCACCGACCGTTTCCTCTACGATTACCGCAGGACTGTGGCCGATTGCGTGGCCGAGCATTATTTCGGCCGCCTCACCAAGCTGGCAGAGGCCAAGGGCATCATCCAGCAGAGCGAGGCCGGCGGCCAGTGCTGTCCAAAGTGGATGTCGCTGGATGCCCTCAAGAACCTGGGGCGCTGCGCCATTCCCATGGGTGAATTCTGGCAGTGTGGACTTTGGACGGAGGACAAGCAGAACAAGACCACCAAGCAGGCCTCATCGGCGGGGCACCTCTATGGCAAGCCCATCGTCGCCGCAGAGGCGTTTTCCTCGCTGGAAAACTTCCACTGGATGGATTATCCCGCCTCGCTCAAACCCACCGCCGACCGGGCTTTCTGCGAGGGAGTTAACAGCTTCTTTATCTTCTCCAGCGCCACGAGAAGCGAGGAGGGATATCCTGGCACGGAGTTCTGCTCCGGGACCTATTTCAACCGCAAGGTCACCTGGTGGCGCGAGGCGCGCTGTTTCAGTGATTACATCGCGCGTATCAGCCATATGCAGAGGCAGGGAATGTTCGTTGCAGATGTCCTGTTCTACAACGGCGACCAGTGCCCCAATTTCGTGCAGCCCAAGCATGTCGATCCGGTGCTCGGGCCCGGCTACGATTATGACGTCTGCAATACGGAAATCATCCTCACGCGCCTGAGTGTGAAGAACGGAAAAATCGTGCTGCCGGACGGCATGAGCTACCGGATGCTGGTCCTGCCTGACAGCACGACCATGACCGTCGAGGTGCTGCGCAAGCTCAAGGCGCTGGTGGGCGAGGGCATGACGTTGGTCGGGCCGAAGCCCGTGGCGGCCCCGGGCTTGACCGACTATCCGCGCCGCGATCAGGAGGTGAAGGCCTTGGCTGCGGAATTGTGGGGCGCGTGCGATGGCAAGGCGGTGACGGAACACGCCGTCGGGAAAGGGCGTGTGGTGTGGGGCCTTACGCCGAGAGAGCTGCTTGCAAAGGCAGGTGTCAAACCTGATTTCAGCTATGCCGGAGAAAAACCGGACAGCTTTATCGACTGGATCCACCGCAGCGTCAAAGGAGGAGAAATCTATTTTGTCGCCAACCGGCTGAACCGCGCGGAGAAGACTTCTTGCACCTTCCGCGTGAGCGGCATGCGTCCTGAGTTATGGAATCCGGTGACCGGCCAGGTGCGTGGGTTGAAGGCGTTTGAAGAAAAGGACGGGCTCACGACCGTCCCCCTGCAGTTCGAGGCGCACGAGAGCCTGTTCGTGGTGTTCGGGAAAACGGTTGGGAAGGTTGGAGAGGTTCACGGTTCAACGGTTGGGAAGGCCAATTTCCCAGAGCTGACGGCGGCGCAGGAGATCACGGGGCCGTGGCAGGTGACCTTCGACCCGAAATGGGGCGGACCCGGCCAGGTCACGTTCGAGAAGCTCGATGATTGGATCAAGCGGCCCGAGGAAGGGATCAAGCTCTACTCGGGCACGGCGACGTACCGCAAAGTCTTCGACTTTACAGGAGAGAAAAGTGTTCAGAGTTCAGGAGGAGCAGGCAATACTCTGAGTGCACCTGAACCCCGAACCCTGAACCCTGGTTCGCATCTGTTTCTTGATCTTGGCGTTGTTAAGTACATCGCGCGGGTGAGGCTCAACGGCAAGGATCTGGGGGCGGTGTGGACGGCGCCCTGGCACGTCGAGATCACCGGCGCGGTGAAAGCCGGGGCCAATGAATTGGAGATCGACGTGATCAATCTGTGGCCGAACCGCCGGATCGGGGATGCCTCGCTGCCTGAGGAGAAGCGCTACACCCATAGCAATATCGCGTTCAGCCCGATTAATCCTCAAAATCCGCCGGAAAGATCCGGCCTGTTCCCGTCCGGCCTGCTCGGGCCTGTGGTCATTCAGTCGGTGAAAGGTGAAGGAATTAAGTAATCGGTTAATTAAGGGGAATTAAGATGAAGATTGGCAAAAGCAAATGCGTCTGGTTGGGTCTCTTGCTCATGCTGGTGACAATGACAGCTCTTGAGGCGGAGACCGTTGAGTACCGCCGCCTGTCGGTGAAGGAGTACCGCGACAAGATGAAGGCGGGCTGGATCGGCCAGATGGCCGGTGTCTCCTGGGGCGCGCCCACCGAGTTTAAATACCACGACAGGATCATACCGGAAAACGAAATGCCGAAGTGGCAGCCCGGTATGATCAATGACGCCTTTGAGCAGGACGACCTCTACGTCGAAATGACTTTCCTCCGTTCGATGGAGCAGTACGGACTCGACGTCAGTATTCGTCAGGCCGGCATCGATTTCGCCAACAGCGGCTATAATCTGGCGTGCGCCAACCTCGCAGGCCGCGAGAACCTTCGCAAGGGCATCGCGCCGCCGGATTCCGGTCACCCGAAGTTCAACAAGTGCCCCAACGATATTGATTATCAGATCGAGTCCGACTATTCAGGCCTGATAGCGCCGGGCATGCCCAATGTCGCCATTGCGATGGGCGAAAAGTTCGGCCATCTCATGAACTACGGCGACGGCGTGTACGCCGGCCAGTTCATGGGCGCGATGTACGCCGAGGCGTTCTTCGAGAAGGACATCGTCAAGGTCATCGAAGCCGCTCTCAAAGCAATTCCCGCCGAGAGCCAGCACGCCGAGATGGTCCGCGACTTGCTGCAATGGTCGAAGGGGTGTCTGGCCTGGGAGGACTGCTGGAAGCGCTGTCAGGAGAAGTACCGGAAGAACCCGGGGTACCTCAAGGCCTCCACGGGTCTTGACGGGATTGATTGCAAGATCAATGCCGCCTTTGTCCTCATGGGACTGCTCTACGGCAAGGGCGATCTCGGCCAGACGATAGCCATCGCCTGCCGCTGCGGCCTGGACTCCGACTGCAACCCCTCGAGCGCGGGCGGCATCCTCTTTACAACCCTCGGCTTCACGAAACTCCCTGAGCGCTTCACGAAGGAGCTCAACGAGAAGACGATCTTCAGCCACACGGCCTACAACGTGCCACGCCTCCTTGATGTCTGCGAGAAGCTGGCCCGCCAGGCGATCGTGAAAGAGGGCGGGCGGATCGAGAAAGACGCGAAGGGCGAAGACGTTTTTGTTATCCCAGTCAAACCTGTTACGCCGAGCAAGCTGGCGCTGAGCTGGGCTCCGGGGCCAATCGCGGCGAGCACGTTTACGGAGGCCGAGATGGACCAGCTTGCTATCCCAGGATCGGCCGTGGTGCTGAAAAAAGCCGTCCATAAGCTGGCGCCCGGTTGGTCGATTGCGAACTGGGGTATTGAGATGGAACCCGGCCTCCGCGACGAGGAGTCGGGGCGCAAGAACGTTCTCATTACCCACCCGTTCGACAAGGACACCGCCTGCGTTCTCAGCCGCATAGCAGACATCCCGGCCGGGAAGAAGACGACGCTCAAGCTGACGGTCGGCCATCACCGGGGTGGCGAATGGGACCTGGTTGTCAGGGCCGACGCGCGTGAACTCCTGCGCAAGACGGTTGGGGCAACCACCGCGGCCAACGGCTGGCTCGACGTGTCCGTGGATCTCTCCAAGTATCAGGGCAAGAGTATTCTTCTGGAGCTCTACAATCAGGCCTCCGGAGACTGGTGCTGGGAGGGCGGGTACTGGAACAAGATTTCCCTCGAATCAGAGTGAGCTAAACACTTGAATAAGATGATCCTGACAGTTTTATGTGGCACGGCAGTGAGCGCTCCGCTGAAGGAAGGCGAAAGCTTCAACTGTCAGTTGGCGGCTCCGGTGAAGGTGTTTGGCGTGCGGGTCACAGGCAATCCGACGTTTGGCGGCCACCCGAATCAGGCGTTCTCCACGTGCGCCGAATTGCAGGCGTTTGCGAAATAGCATGGAGTTCACGAAGCACAGGAACCGCCTTGAAACAACAATTCACAATCTGGACCGCCCTGATGCTGGCTTTGCCGGCCACGGGGCTCGCAGCGGACGCGCGAAGTCAAAAACCCAACATCCTCGTCATTCTCGCCGATGATCTGGGTTTTTCGGACCTCGGTTGTTACGGCTCAGACATCGCCACGCCGAATCTCGACGCGTTGGCAGGGAAGGGGCTGCGCTTTACGCAGTTCTACAACACGGCGCGCTGCTGGCCGACGCGCAGCGCATTGCTGACGGGCTACTATCCGCAACAGATCCACATGGACCCGCCGCAAGGCCTGCTGCCGACGTGGACGCGCACGTTGCCGCAGCTGCTCAAGCCGGCTGGCTATCGCAGCTATCATTCCGGCAAGTGGCACATCTTCGGCGCTCCGAAAGCGGTTGCTGACGCCGGGTTTGATCATTCGTATCTTCTGGACGATCATGACCGTAATTTTAATCCGATCAAGATTCTCGAAGATGATCGCCCGTTGCCGCCCGTGGCGAAGGACAGCGGTTACTACACGACGGCCGCGTTCGCCGATCACACCATCCGCTGCATGAAGGAACACGCTGAGAAATACGCATCGCAACCGTTCTTCTCATATCTGGCCTTCACGGTGCCGCACTTTCCGTTGCAGGCACCGCCGGAGGACATTGCCCGTTACCGGGACAAGTATCTGAAAGGCTGGGACAAGGTCCGTGAGGAACGTTGGCAGAACCTGCGTCAGAAAGGGATCGTCACCTGCGGTCTGGCACCACTCGAACCAGCCTTCACGCCGCGTTATTTCAAGCCGGGCGTGCTGACCAAGCTTGGTTCGGGCGAGATCGAGCATGCGGTTCATTGGGAGCAATTGACCGCTGAACAAAAGCAGTATCAGGCCACGAAGATGGCGATTCACGCCGCAATGACAGACCGCATGGATCGGGAAATAGGCCGCGTGCTGGCTCAGGTGCGCGCCATGGGCGCGTGGGACAACACAGTCATCTTTTTCCTCTCCGACAACGGCACCGACGCCACCCTCATGGTGCGCGGCGACGGGCACAGCCAGGCGGCCGCCCCCGGCTCTGCGGGTTCCTTCCTCTGCCTCGGCCCGGGCTGGTCGAGCGCGGGCAACGCCCCGTTCCGCCGCCACAAAGTCTGGACGCACGAAGGCGGCATCTCCACGCCGATGATCGTGCAGTGGCCACGGGGTATCGCTGCGCGTGGCGAGCTTCGGCAGAATGTCGGCCACGTTATTGATGTCGTCCCCACGCTGCTCGAACTTGCCGGCGTCACACCCGCGCTGGCCACGGGTGCACCAGCCTTGCCCGGCCGTAGCTTGGTGCCCGCGTTTGCCAAGGATGACAGCGTCACACGCGACAATCTATTTTTCAACCACGAGGGCAACCGCGCCCTGCGCAGGGGCGATTACAAACTGGTCTCCGCCCGCGAAGATCGGAATGCATGGGAACTCTTTAACTTGGCGGACGACCGTTGCGAGCAGCACAATCTGGCCACTGAACAGCCAGACCGCGTGCGCGACATGGCTGCCCGCTGGCAGCAGTTGCAGGACAGCTTTATCCGCGATGCGGGTCCGGTTTTGCCCATAGCCATGAAGTCAGAATGAAAGAAATTGTGAATGAATAAGTGCGCGGGGCCAGCTAAACCCGGAAGCGCCTCACGTTATTTGAGCACGGCTCGACAGAGTCTCGCCCTCCAGAGGGCGATGAATAATGGCCATAAACTGATAGCGAATGGCCCGATAATCAAGGTGTTCAAAACCAGTTTGTTAGATACTATATAGAACTTATGGCGAAATGCGCACGTTTCCCGCGATACGGGAGGTAAGCCTGAAAAACGGTTAGTTCAGGTGGCAACAATAGGGGGAGAGAAGATGGGGACACTGAAAAGCAGCTGCGTAGGGTTGGGCCTGGTGATCACACTGGTGGCGGCGCATGTGCGTGGGGCGGAGCCCACTCAGTACCGCAGATTGTCCGTGAGCGAGTACCGCGACAAGATGAAGGCGGGCTGGATCGGCCAGATTGCCGGTGTCTGCTGGGGTGCGCCCACCGAGTTCAAGTACCGCAGCTGCACCATTCTCGAAGACCAGCTGCCGAAGTGGCAGCCCGGTATGATCAACGACGCCTTCGTTCAGGACGACCTCTATGTCGAGATGACCTTCCTGCGCACCATGGAACAGTATGGCCTCGACTGCTCCATCCGCCAGGCCGGCATCGACTTTGCCAACAGCCGTTATGACCTCGCGTGCGCCAACAACGTCGGCCGCGAGAACATGCGCAAGGATGGCATCGCGCCGCCCGATTCCGGTCATCCGAGCTTCAACAGATGTTCGACTGACATTGATTACCAGATCGAGTCTGATTATTCCGGCCTCATCGCTCCGGGCATGCCCAACGTCTCCATCGCCATGGGCGAGAAGTTCGGCCGCATCATGAACTACGGAGACGGCATCTACGGCGGCCAGTTCATGGGCGCGATGTACGCCGAGGCCTTCTTCGAGAAGGACATCGTCAAGATCATCGAGGCAGGCCTCAAGGCCATCCCTGCCGAAAGCCAGTATGCCGAGATGGTCCGTGATATGTTGAAGTGGTCGAAGGAGTGTCCGATCTGGACGACGTGTTGGCAACGCTGCGAGGATAAGTACCGGAAGGGCCGTGAGTATAACAAGGCCCCTACGGCGCTTGACGGGGTTGAATGCAAGATCAACGGCGCCTACGTCCTCATGGGTCTGCTCTACGGCAAGGGCGATCCCGACCAGACGATGAGGATCGCCTGCCAATGCGGAGAGGACTCCGACTGCAACCCGTCGAGCGCAGGCGGCATCCTCTTCACCACCCTCGGCTTTGCAAAACTCCCCGAGCGCTTCACCAAGGAGCTGAACGAAAAGACACTTTTTAGCTTCACCGCCTACAACGTGCCGGGGTTGCTAAATGTCTGTGAAAAGCTGGCGCGCCAGGCGATTGTGAAAGAGGGCGGGAGCATCGAGAGAAACGCCAAAGGCGAGGAGATTTTTGTCATCCCCGTGAAACCCGCCAAGCCGAGCAAGCTGGAGTTGGCCTGGGCACCGGGCCCCGTCGCCGGGAGCAAGTTCACCGAGGCCGAGATGGCTCAGATCACGGTTCCCGGATCAGCCAAAGGGATGAAAACAGCCCTCGATAAAGTGGCGCCCGGCTGGTCGATCGCGAATTGTAACAGCTATATGGATCCCGGCCTGCGCCCCGAGGAGCTAGGACGCACGAATGTGATCGCCACCTACCCGAAGGAACCCGGTATCCCGTGCGTGCTCAGCCGCAAGGTCGATATCCCTGCCGGCAAGAAGACGACGCTCAAGCTCACGGTCGGCCATCACCCCCTGGGCGACTGGGCTCTGGTGGTCAAAGCCGACGCCAAGGAACTGCTCCGCAAGCCAGTCGGGAAAACCACCGCGACCAACGGCTGGCTCGATGTGTCCGCGGATCTCTCCGAGTATCAGGGCAAGAGCATTCTTCTGTAACTCCAGATCGGAAGAGCACACGTCTGAACTC
>CAZXVN010000297.1:0-1935 GCA_964643945.1 uncultured Lentisphaeraceae bacterium
GCGCAGATGACCGTCTGGATCGGCTGGCTGCAGTGGATCCATGCGAACGGCTTCGGGTTTCCCGCCGACCCCGTGTTGCGCTCGCTCTCCGACAACATCCGCCTCATGGATTCCATCGTCGGCGAGACCGGCGAACCCGAATGGCCCGCCGTAGATTTCATCGTCGGCAACCCGCCGTTCCTCGGCGGCAAGCTGTTGCGAAGGGAACTCGGCGACGCGTACGTTGACAAAATGCTCGCGCTCTGGAAAGACCGAGTCCCCGCCGAGGCCGACCTCTGCTGCTACTGTTTCGTGCCGGGCCGTAAGCACCTTGCGGACGGCAAATGCGCGCGGACCGGGCTATTGGCAACGCAAAGCATCCGCACTGGTGCCAACCGCAAAGTGGTTGAACGTATTAAGGAATCCGGCGGCATCTTCTTCGCTGAAAGCGACCGGCCTTGGGTTCTCGACGGCGCAAACGTCCACGTCTCCATGATTGGTTTCGATAACGGCATCGACCAAATGCGCATTCTTGACGGGCAGATGGTGCCGACGATCAACGCCAACCTAACTTCCGCCGCCGACACAACACAAGCAATGCCGCTGACGGCAAATCTCAGCATCTGTTTCATGGGCACGACCAAGGGCGGCGCGTTCGACATACCAGAATCACTTGCGCTGGAACTGCTTGATAAACCCAATCCGCATTGCCGCCCCAACTCTGACGTGGTTGCGCCGTGGGTCAACGGCCTCGACGTGACGCGCCGCCCGCGCAGCATGTGGATTATTGATTTCGGCGTCGGCTTACCTGAGCAAGGAGCCGCAAAGTACGAAGCGCCGTTCGAGTATCTCCGGCAATACGTGAAACCGGAGCGCGATAGCAACAACCGCGAATCATACCGGCGGCTTTGGTGGCAGCAAGTCGAGGCACGGCCAAAACTGCGCGAGATGCTTGCGCCGCTGCCACGATTCCTCACGACCGTCGCAGTGGCCAAACACCGCCTATTTTTTTGGATGTCCGCACCAGCGCAAGCCGACCATCGCCTTTTTGCCTTCGCGCGTGCTGACGACTATTTCTTCGGCGTCATGCACTCGCGGTTGCATGAAGTGTGGGCTCTCGCCACTTGTGGCAGACTGGAAACGCGCCCCAATTACACGCCGACGACCTCTTTCGAGCCGTTCCCTTTCCCGGAAGCGACACCGGAGCAACAAGCCGCGATTACCTCCGCCGCGCAGGAACTGAACGCCTTGCGCGAGAACTGGCTCAATCCCCCCGAGTGGACCCGCACCGAGACCCTGACGTTCCCCGGCACGGTCGGCGGCCCGTGGGATCGTTACATTGATCCGGCGACCATCGAAGACCGGCGCGATTTCAAAGTCGGCACTGTGCGTTACCCGCGCCTTGTTCCGCGCGACGCCGAATGCGCCGCCCGCCTCAAGGACCGAACTCTGACCAAGCTCTACAACGCCCGTCCCACCTGGCTCGACCTCGCCCACCGCAAGCTCGACGCCGCCGTGGCCGCCGCCTACGCCTGGCCCGCCGACATCACCGACGACGCCATTCTCGAACGCCTGTTGGCGCTGAACCTTGAACGCGCTAAGGCGTGACGACAACGTAGAAGGAAGACCCATGAAGGCTTATGCAAGCAAGCGCCTCACGTCTCGTTGCATCTGCCACATGCTGTCTGTGAGCCGCGCATGGAAACTGTTCTTTACCTGTGGTCTCGCGGTGCTGACGGGAACCTCGGCATTTGCCCAACTCAGCAATCAGGAGCCCTTCTACACGGATCCCGAGGCCTGCGAAATCACGGATCGGAAACGCAGCCTTGAGCAGGACGGACAGTACATCATTTACCGTGATATTGAGCTCTGCGATCTCAAGATCCGGGTGTTGCAAACATTGCAGATCATCGACGCGCTGTCAGGGCTTCCGGCGCAGCAGGCGCAGGAGGAACT
>CAZXVN010000298.1:0-1606 GCA_964643945.1 uncultured Lentisphaeraceae bacterium
CCGGCCCCGGCTTCGCGGATACACGAAGCCGGGGCCGTTTCCTTCCCGCCGCGGGGACCCCCATCCCCGCGACGTAAAGGTCATCGCCTGCGGCGCTGCCAGACGCCGCCGCCCCGCCGCCATTCCCTCCGGGCGGGGGCGCTTGCGCGGGATACGCTCAGACTCCGGCGGCTCCCCACACACGCGCTGACGCGCGGATCGCCTGCGGCAGCTCAAGGCCGTGAGGCCCCCCTCTAAAAGCGGAGCGGGTGCGGTCAGTGCGACTTAGATTTTTCGTATCCGAAAAAGCTCGTCCGCATCGATCCGCACCCCGAAGCGGCCAAGGCCGGCACAATACACCGCCGTTGCCGCCACTCATGCCCCGTCCGGAACCTGCGCCGCGCCGTTGCACACGGTCACGCCAACGCTTCGGCTACTCGCGATTGTCATGCCCGTTGCCGACAGCGCGGCTGACCGGCAGGCCGCCGGTGCGCTCGTTCCTCGCTTCCGCCGGCTTCCACAATCCCCACGTTCCTTCCGGGCCACCGCCGGCCTTTTCCGCAATCCCAGTGTCTTATAACGCCCTTGCCCTGTCCTTTAGCCATCATCGCGGATACACAGGCGAGGATGATGGCGAAAGGAAGGGCAGCGTTATGAAACAGACACTTTACAGATTGCATCAAGAGGCCGGTTTGAGTCTGGCGTCCACGGCGGCGGGTGCCGCTGGTGAGGATTCCGGCTCAGTCAAGGCAGACGTTTTGTCACACCAGAAAGGAACACCGCAATGAGTATCAAGTTCAACCCTTACCGCTCCACACGCGCCGCAAGGCGTTATGTTTCTCCCCGCACGCGCCCGCTCAATCAGTTTGAGCGCGAGACGCGGGGACTGTCCTACATGCTCAAAGACCCCTCCTGCCCCGAGGCCGCTTTGCAGATCGCCGCCGCCGAAATGGCCGCGCTTGTGTGGGGGCCTTGCCACCTCATACCCGCACCCGACCACACCGGCGATACCACCGCCAACCGCCGCCTTGCGAAGGCCATCGCCGCCCACGTCAAAGGCGGGGCCGACGTTCTCGACATCCTCATCCGCACCGAGCCCGCCCCCAGCGCATGCGACCGCCACCGCACCAAGGGCGCACCCGTGAGCGTGGCCGAGCACCACATCGCCCGCAAGGACGGCAAGCCCATCCCCTGCCGCGTGTCCTTCATTGTCGATAACGTCATCACCAGCGGGACAACCCTCCGCGCCTGTTCCGAAGCCCTCGGTTTCGGCACCGGCCTTGTTTTCGGCGACGCCTCTTTCCACCCGTACGAATGAACACCGCGCCCGCCCGTGGGCATGTACGCGGGCAGAAAGGCAACCATGAACACCATGCTAACCACGCTCGGCACGCAGGCCGAATTTCACCAGACATGGCAGGCACTCATGCGCCAGCTTGAGACCCTGCTTTCAATCGCCCACATGCGCCACCCCAACCGCACCGAAACCCTTGAGTCCGTCAGCATCGCCAAGCACCTGCTTGGCAAAGTCGGCGACCAGCTCGACAACGCCAACCCCTAATCAACCCCGTACGGGCACGGTATGCCGTGCCCTCATCCCAACCCGAAAGGACACACCCCATGAAAC
>CAZXVN010000299.1:0-6978 GCA_964643945.1 uncultured Lentisphaeraceae bacterium
TCGGACGAATCGGGCGAATTGAATAGAGAGGCACTTGCAAAACCCCTAGCGGACGCGACAGAGCGCGTCCCTCCAGTGCATAAAAGCCCGTTCTTCGTGATTCTTGGAGGGCCACGCTCTGTCGTGGCCGCTTTCGGCGGAGGTTTTGCAAGTGCCTCTAGAGCTATCCATTCGCGCCATTCGCGGTTCAAAATCAACTCAAGACCTGTCCCGACTTGAGCGTTTCTCCCGCATCGCAACCCGGACTGCCAGCCGCCTAAGACCCTGTTCAGACAGGCTCAGTCCAACGTGGGCGCCATTCAATATGCAGAGACCTGTGGCCAGGCGCCTCGGATGCAGCCCCCGTGGCGAGTCAATTCGAGAAACTTTTCTGATTTCGCGTCAGGCGTCACCGGGTTCTGGTTCCTGTCGAGGTACAGGCACCCTATCTCATTGGGCGGAAGCGCGGCAAGCAATTTCCGGGCAGATGCCGAAGCAGCCAACCAGTTTTGTTTCATGCTTACGAGATCTAGCGGAACCCGCAGCCGAAGGCGGTTGAGATCAGCCTGAGTATAGGCCGTGTGCCGGCTCACATGGTCCAACAGGAACTCCGGCGTAAACCCCGGATCCTTTCCGCAAGCTGCCCAAATCATGGCGCCAAGCGAGAGGTAGCTCTTGTGAAGGTGCAGCACATCCACAAAGTCGCGAATTTCATCCCGTCCGGCCAAGGCCAGTATCTTGTTGGTTGCCGCATCTGCGTCATGCAGTCGATATCCGAAGCGCTCATCCTTCTGCACCGGAAAGAAGCGGAATGCGCTATCCTGCGCCCACTCTATTTTGAGCTGCTGTTTATCAAAGGTTACAACGGCCCGATGGAAGGCGGGCGTCCGCAAGAGCCACGTTACATCATAACCGGCCTGGCTCAACGACGTCGTGTCCCGATCCGCGCTCTGCGCGATGCTGTCGGCAATATCGTGAAAGAAGTCAAGATCCTGAGAATAGCGGGGTGTGTCAACAGCGCGATGAATGACGGTTGCTCCCGCAAGATAGTTATCCGGACTGCGGTTGGAGGCAATCAGCTTGAGCACTCTGGCCTGCATCTCACTTATCGGCATAATTTTGCGGCAAGGAGAAAGCCTTGTCGCCCCCCATTCTGTCGAAGACCCCGAACGATCTCCGGTATGTCTGCAATGGTAATTTCCATATCATCCCTCATATGCCAGAAGCATTGGGCATGGAACATGCGAAACGCCCGACGCGTCTCACGTATGCGGACCATGTTTCGCGCCGCTTCGGAAGAAAGAAGCCTGCGGCTCTTTGCTCCGCCCTTTTGCCCTATCCGTGCAAGATACGCTCTCACCGATGCTGAAGTTTTAACATTCCCACTCATTGATCCTTTTATCATAATCCGCTTACGTTAAAAAAGCAATCCCATACTGGATCAACTCAAGACCTGACCCAGCTATGCGCTCCTACGTGAGACGCTGGCGGTAATGCAGCGCGGCTTGCGTGCGGCTGTGGACGTGCAGCTTGCGGTAGATGTCTTTCAGATAGGAGCAGGTGGTGTCCACGGTGATGCCCAGCCGGTCAGCGATCTCCTTGTTGGAAAAGCCGCCGGCCACGAGTTTCAGGATCTCCCGCTCACGCGGCGCCAGATTGACTTTCGAGGGCGCGGCAGGAGCGGGTTCGTTGAAAGCCATCACCACCTTGCGGGCGATCTCGCTGCTCATCGGCGCGCCGCCCCGGCACACATCGCGGACAGCGGCCAAGATTTCCTGAGCCGAGGCGCGCTTGAGCAGATACCCGCACGCGCCTGCACGCAGCGCTTTGAAAATGCTCTCGGCATCGTCATAAGCCGTGAGCATAATCACATCCAGCTCCGGGCATAATTCCTTGAGACGCGCGGTGGCCTCGGTGCCGTCCATGCCGGGCAGGTTCAGATCCATGAGCACCACGTCCGGCCGGGCGGCGGGCACCTCGCGCACCGCCGCCTCCCCGCTGACGCACGTGACCGCAACACGAATATCGTCGTCCGTCTGAAGCACGCGCTGCAGACTCGCACTGAAACCGACATGGTCCTCCACGATGGCAACACGGATCACGTCGATCCTCCTTTTACCGGCAGCGATAACGTCACGCTGACACCCTTGCCCGCGCTGCTGTGAACCGAGCACTCCCCGCCCAGCCGCGCCAGCCTGTCGCGCATGCCCTGCAAGCCATCCGGCGAGCCGGTGGGCACCGCACCCGTAAAGCCGCAGCCGTTGTCGGTGACGCTGATCACCAGCAGGCCCTTCTCTGAAACAATCCGCAAGCTGACCTCGCTGGCCCTGGCGTGGCGTACAATGTTGTTTAAGGCCTCTTTAAAGGCGAGGAACAACTGATGCCGCGTCTCGGTGGTTAACCCGCAGTCCGGCAGCGACTCGGCCACATCGAACCTGCAGGCAAGGCCGGCGGGCCGCAGAAAATCCTGAGCGAAGCGGCAGAAGTAGGCTGTCAGCGCCTGCGAGTTATCGTGGCGAGGGTTCACTGCCCAGACGATCTCATCCAGCGCGCCCGCCAACTCACGCGCCCGCTGGCTGATCAGGCCCGCGGTTTCGGGTTGGTTCGCCGCCTGTGCTCCCACAAGGTCGCCCAGCAGGCCGATCTCCGTCAACCCTGCTCCGAGGTCGTCATGCAGATCCTGCGCGATGCGCACCCGCTCTTTTTCCGTGGCCTGCAGCAGTTCGAGGCGCTCGATCTGGAACCGGCGCCTTCTGCGCAGCCACACGAAGACTCCGCTCCCCAAGACCCCTACTGCCGCCAGCGGCCCCGCCACCCGAACCCACGCCGTCTCCCACCAGTACGGCTCGGCCGTCAGCTCCAGCGCCGCGCCCGTCTCGTTCCAGACGCCGTCGCTGTTGCAGGCTGTCACCTGAAACCGGTAGTCGCCGGGCGGGAGGTGCGGATAGGAGGCGGTCCGCCGCGTGCCGGCCTCGACCCACTCCTTATCCAGGCCGTGCAGCCGGTACCTGAAGCCGAGGCTCTCGGGCATCTTGAAGCTCAGCGCCGTGAAGACAAACTCCACCTGCCGCTGGCCGGGGGGCAGCCGCACGCGCGCGCCGCTCTGGCGCAGCTCGACCGGCGCGGCGGCATCCGGGGACGTCAAAGGCTCGCCCGCCCCGTACGCCGCCACCGTTTTGCCGTTGACCGTCATCCGCTCGATCACCACAGGCGGCGGCTCACGGTTTTCCTTGAAGTCGCCCGCATTGACAACGGCCATGCCCGACTCCATCGCGAACCACAACGCTCCGCCCTTGTCGCACAGCGCGCCCGGCCAGAAGCCGTGGCTGGCCTGCAGGCGCGGCAGCCCGTCCTGCTGCCCGTAAGCCACCGGGTGCACCCGCGCGGCGCGGCCCGCCGCCAGTTCATCCAGCTCCTTCTCGCGCACGCTGAAAATGCCCTGGTTGCCCGCGAACCACAGCCGTCCGCGGCCGTCCGGGACGATTTGCGAAAGGTAGTCGTCGTGCAGCCCCTGCTCCGTGCGGCAGAGGCTGAAGCGCCCGTCCTTCAGCCGGCCCAGCCCCTGGCCGCCATAGCCGATCCACACGCTGCCCTCCGGCGTGGCGCACAGGGAGCGGATCGCGTACGGCTGCGCAAAGGTGGCCGGCGTCTCATCCCGTAGCACCTTTTGCCGTACCCGCAGGAGCAGACCCTTCGATGTCGCTGCCCAGCAGTCGCCGGCCGCGTCATTCACCAAAGCCACGACAGGCCCGCTGCCGGCGGCCAAGGCGTACGTCTGGAGTTGCCCGGCCCCCAGAACCTGCAAGGCCTGCTGCTGCCCATCGGCTGATCCGCACCCGATCCACAACCCGGCCGGGGTCAGCAGCAGCGCGCCCACGCAGTCGCCGGCCAAACCGTTGGTCGCAGTGAAGCTGGCGGTCACCGTGCCGTCCTGCCAGCGGTGCAGGCCATGGGCCTGCGTGCCGACCCACACCCCGCTCTTGGGGTCGGCGGCGATGCATTGGGCGTTGGGGAAAGCCCAACCGTTGTTGGTGGACAAGACACACCAACTGTTGCCATATCTCCAAGACGCTTCGCCTTTTTGTCCGACCACCCACAAATCACCGGAAGCGTTATCCTGGCAGATCGACCGCACGGCGGTAAGCGGGAAAGAGGGGTCGATGGCCTGCAACTCGACCACTTTGGGCTTGAACTGGATCAGGCCGCCGCCGCGCGTACCGACCCACACATTTTCATCACGGTCTTCCTGGATGCTCAGGATTTCCTGATGCTCCGTGAGTCGCTCGCCCGTCGAATCTTTCCTGTTATACCTGAACAAGCCCGCTTCTCTCGTGCCGATCCACACATCGCCGACCCGGTCCTCGTAAAGAGCCGTCGGGGTCGGCTTGGGATCCCACGACGGCAACTCCCACATGTGCACCGCCGTGCCGCCCTCGGTGTATTTGAAGAGCTGCTTACCGCTGCACAACCAGAGGCCTCCCTCCCGCGCGGCAGCAATGCGCTGGGCCGGCACCTCAGCCAGCGGGCAGAACCGGTTGTCGCGGAACACGCCGATCCAGCCTCCTTGCGCAAACCACAAGGGCCCTTTCGAAGCGGCCGACAATTCGCAGATGCCGTTACCGGGCAGGCCGTCGGCTTTTGTGAACGCGCGCGTCTTGCCCTCCCGGAGGCGCACGACCTCGCCGCTGATGTAGGAGATCCACACATCACCCTCGGCGTCCTCCACCATCAGGTGCGTCTCGCGCTCCGGCAGCCCGTTCTCAGCGGTCACGGTCGCCGCCGTCTGGCCGGAGGCCATGCCACTTCCAATGCCCCGCTCCCGAGCGACCCAGAGCCGTCCGCGGCGATCCACCAGCAACGCTTGGATCAGGCCCGACGGCGTTCCGGTCTGCATCACTGGCGCGTAGGGACGGAACTGCAGGCCGTCGAAGCGCACCAGCCCGGCCGGCGTCGCCACCCACAGAAAGCCATCGGTCGATTGCCCGAGGCCCACCACTGTGTTGTCCGGCAGCCCCACATCGGACTGCCAGGAGCGGATGACCCAGGGCGTGGCCGCCGCAGCCGGCCACGCGGCAGCCGCCAGCAGCGCCATCCCCAAGCATGTATATGCTGTCCTTCTGAGCATACCGTTTTTCCACGAAAATGAATTCAGCTTACCAGCCCCGACCCGGAATCTCAACACGCAGTTGCATCAAGCGGAAGATTGATGAGCCATGATTCTTTACGATACCGGCAGCTTCTTTGGAATGATGGAAGAAGGCACCACCGGGAGGGACGGCGGATCGCCGTCTCGCGTTGGAGGGACGCGCTCCGTCGCGTCCGCGGGTCCCGGCCACGACGGAGCGTGGCCTTCCAGGGGCATGAGCGTTGGAGGGACGCGCTTTGTCGCGTCCGCATTGGCCCCGGCCACGACGGAGCGTGGCCCTCCAGAAGACTCTCGGCCAAGCGTTGGAGGGACGCGCTCCGTCGCGTCCGCGCAGATCCCGGCCACGACGGAGCGTGGCCCTCCAGGGGCATGAGCGTTGGAGGGACTCGCTTTGTCGCGTCCGCATTGGCCCCGGCCACGACGGAGCGTGGCCCTCCAGGGGCGTCCGCGCTGGAGGGACGCGCTTTGTCGCGTCCGCGCAGGCCCCGGCCACGACGGAGCGTGGCCCTCCAGGGGCATGAGCGTTGGAGGGACGCGCTTTGTCGCGTCCGCATGGGTCCCGGCCACGACGGAGCGTGGCCCTCCAGGGGTGCGCATATCAATCATGCCACATCAAAATGTTCATCTCTCCCTGAAAGGGCCATTCCGCTGAATCGGCGCATAAACTCGCGCGCACGGGATTGCGACGGACATACTCCCACTTTTCACCATAACCTTCACCCCGCCGGAGTTGCGTGTCCCAGAATGATTTCTGCCATACGGGTTGCTCTTCGGGACGCGGCCAATGACGGGATACCGCCGCTTTCCAGAACTGAACCCACCGGGCCAATGATGGGGCCGCAAGGCCATTCGGCGCGCAGAACAGATGAATGTGATCAGGCATTAGAACATATCTCCCAACATGCCATGTGTTGGCATCACCCCATGCCGATTTCATCAATTCGTGAATGTCCGGTTTGACGAAAAGCGGTCGCCTGTCCTGTGCACAAACCGTTAGAAACACGATGGGCGAACGATTGCTTATCTCGCGGATCGGGTGATGGGCAGGTGTTTTTCTGGCGGGGAGGAGGCGATCCTGTTCGGGGTCGGTGGGAGGTGCCAAGCGTTGGAGGGACGCGCTTTGTCGCGTCCGCATGGGAGGGATGCGCTCTGTCGCGTCTGCGGCCACGACGGAGTGTGGCCCTCCAGGGGGTGCGCTGCCAAGCATTGGAGGGACGCGCTTTGTCGCGTCCGCGCAGGTCCCGGCCACGACGGAGCGTGGCCCTCCATTACGGGATGTTAGTGAGTCAGAGGGATCGTAACTGGACATAGGACATTGACATCCTTTCTGCTGTTCAGCTTCGTCGTGGAATCGTATGTTACAAGACTGTGCCCATGAATCATTTTGTGTTGGATTATACCCGTTTGTGGCTTCGACATTCAAGCCGCACGTTTAGATGGGAGGAGTGTAACCCAGGGGTATGCTAAGTTCTAAAGTGGGAAAACATCAACGGAATGATGGAAGAAGGCTCTGCGCTGGAGGGACGCGCTCCGTCGCGTCCGCATGGGAGGGACGCGCTCCGTCGCGTCCGCGCAGGCCCCGGCCACGACGGAGCGTGGCCCTCCAGGGGCGGGCGCGTTGGAGGGACGCGCTTTGTCGCGTCCGCGCAGTTCCCGGCCACGACGGAGCGTGGCCCTCCAGAGGACTCCCGGCCAAGCGCTGGAGGGACGCGCTCTGTCGCGTCCGCGCAGGCCCCGGCCACGACGGAGCGTGGCCCTCCAGGGGCATGCGCGTTGGAGGGACGCGCTTTGTCGCGTCCGCATTGGCCCCGGCCACGACGGAGCGTGGCCCTCCAGGGGCGTCCGCGCTGGAG
>CAZXVN010000300.1:0-12435 GCA_964643945.1 uncultured Lentisphaeraceae bacterium
GTGACGCAACAGAACCTGCAAGCCCGCGCTCAACGGCACCTCGGACATCCAGATCACAATGGCTTCGAAGCGGTCTTTGATGCGCGGCAGGTTGTTGTCATGCACAATCATGTCGCCGCTACTGATGTCCACCTCGTCCGCCAGTTCCAAGGTCACCGACTGCGGGGCCGCAGCCTCAGAAAGATCGCCATCCGCTGTCACGATGCGTTTGATCACCGAGGTCTTGTTAGACGGCAATACGCGGATCTTCTCGCCAGACCGGATCGCGCCAGAGACCACCGTGCCCGCGAAGCCGCGGAAGTTCAGGTGCGGACGGATCACAACCTGCACCGGGAAGCGGAAGTCGCGCGTGTTGATGTCCTGAGAGATATCGAGCGTTTCCAACAGCTCCAGCAAGGACGGGCCTGTGTACCACGGTGTCAGCTCGGGCGAGCGGCGCACCACGTTGGTGCCTTTCAGCGCGGAGAGGGGAACGAACCGGATATCTGGAATGTCAAGTTTCTGGGCAAAATCGCTGAAGGACTGACGAATCGTGAGAAAGGTTTCCTCATTGTACCCGCCGATATCCATCTTGTTCACTGCGACCAGCATGTGCTTGATCCCCAACAGCGACGCGATAAAGGCATGGCGCTGGGTCTGAATCACAACGCCGTAACGCGCGTCAATCAGAATGACCGCCAGATTCGCGGTCGAAGCGCCCGTGGCCATGTTGCGCGTATACTGCTCGTGCCCTGGGGTATCCGCAATGATGAATTTGCGCTGCGGCGTCGAGAAGTAGCGATACGCCACATCGATCGTGATGCCCTGTTCACGCTCGGCTTTCAAGCCGTCTAACAGCAACGCGTAGTCGATTTCGCCAACTCCCGCGGTGCCGTTCTTTTCGCTCGCGTCCTGCAGCGAACTGAGTTGATCCTCATAGATCAGTTTACTGTCATAGAGCAACCGGCCGATCAGGGTAGACTTGCCGTCGTCGACCGAGCCGCAGGTGATGAAACGCAGCAGGTTCTTGTTTTCGTGCTCATTCAAATAGGTGTCCATGATGTGCATGTTGCCTCCTGTTCCGGCCGACACAGAGGTCGTCTCTTCAGAATCGTGGCATGGAGGGTCCGGCTCCGTCCGGGCCGCCTTCTCAGAAATATCCTTCTCGCTTCTTCTGCTCCATCGACGAATCGCCGTCATGATCGATCACACGCGTCGAGCGCTCGCTCACGCGTACCTGCAGCGTCTCGGCCACGATCTCCTCGATCGTCGTCGCCGCGGATTCGATTGCGCCCGTCAGCGGATAGCATCCCAAAGTCCGGAAGCGGACCCTTTTTTCAACGGGACGCTCGCCGGGATGCAGACGCATCCGCTCGTCGTCCACCATAATCCACTGCCCATCTCGCTCCACCACTGGACGCAACGCGGCAAAATAGAGGGGGACAATCGGAATGCGCTCGATCCGGATGTATTGCCAGATGTCGGTCTCGGTCCAGTTTGAGAGCGGAAAGACGCGTACGCTCTCGTCAGGATTGACGCGGGCGTTGTAGATGTTCCAAAGCTCGGGCCGCTGGTTCTTGGGATCCCACTGCTGGTGCTTGTCGCGGAAGGAGAAAACCCGCTCCTTGGCTCGAGATTTCTCCTCGTCGCGGCGCGCCCCTCCGAAAGCAAGATCATGTTTGCCCGCTCTCAGCGCCTGTAGCAACGCCTGCGTCTTCATGATGTCGGTGTATTTGCGGCTGCCGTAGTCAAACGGGTTCACGCCATCCGCACGTCCTTGCTCATTCGAATGCACGATCAGCTCAAGACCCTGCTCCGCGCAGAAGTGATCGCGGAAGGCAATCATTTCCCGAAATTTCCATGTGGAGTCAATATGCAAGAGTTTGAAGGGCAGACGGCCCGGATAGAAGGCTTTCTGTGCCAACCGTACAAGCACGGACGAATCTTTGCCGATGGAGTAGAGCAGGATCGGGTTCTGCGCTTGGCTTACCGCATCCCGAAAGATGTGGATGCTCTCGGCCTCGAGCTGTTTGAGTTGGCTCAACGTAGGGTCGCTCATGGTCAAACTCCTTTCACATGCAACCCGCACTCCTTGTGCTCAGGTTGCTCCCACCACCACCGTCCGGAACGGAGGTCCTCGGTACGTTTGACCGCGCGCGTGCAACACGCGCAACCGATGCTGGAAAAGCCCTGGTCGTGCAACGGGCTGTAGGGCACCTGCCGCGCGGCGATCGTGCCCCACACCTCTTGCTCGCTCCACGCCGCCAGCGGATTGATTTTCACGAGTCCGTTAGCCGTGTCGTCCTCAACGACATGGACGGCGGCACGCGTCACCGACTGTTCGCGCCGCAGACCGCACATCCACGCGTGGTAAGGAAGCAGCGCCCGCTTCAGCGGTTCAAGCTTGCGCACGCGGCAACACCGTTTCCGGTTTTCGACGCTGTCGCAGAAAAGGTTGATCCCCTTCTCAGCCACCATCTCTTCGACCTGGGCGTGATCAGGGAAAAACACCTGGATCTTGATCCCATAGCGCTTCTCGGTCTCAGCAAGCAGGGCGTACGTTTCGGGAAAGAGCCTTCCGGTATCCAGCGTGACGAAAGGGATCGGCCACTTGTTACGCGCAATAAGCTCCGTGATCACTTGGTCCTCCGCCGCCAGCGAGGTGGCAAAGACCATGGACGGCCCAAAGGTCTCCCACGCCCGCCGGATGATCGTCTCCGGGTCTTGGCCCTCAAGTTCGCTCTGCAGTTGTTCTGTCGTCATCTCAACGCCTCCTTTCTAAATCACATACTCGATCCGCTCGTTGCCGCTCCCGTAGAGCCGGGACTCTTTGGGCACGAGGTAGACCCGTTGTTCAGGCTTCACGGGCGTCGCGCGGTACACGTCGTGCGGAACATGCACCTGCACCAGATTATTCTGGCTGTTCAGCAGCTCGATCTTCACCAGCGGCCCCGCGGTCAACACGCGGTAGACCTGTGCCGGAAGGCTGATTCCCGTGCCGGGATACAATTGCACGGTCAAGTCATGTGGCCGGACCAGCAGGCGCACACCGTTCGCGTCTTTCAGCTCATCCGTGAAAACCGGGGTGTCGTTGTGAATGCGGCCGTGAAAGACGTTCACGTCACCCAGGAATTTCATGACGAACTCCGTGGCTGGATTCTGGAAGACCTCATTCGGGGCGCCCACTTGTTCGACGCCGCCCTTGTTCATCACCACGATGCTGTCCGCCACCTCCAGAGCCTCCTCCTGATCATGCGTCACAAAGATGCTGGTCACATGGATCGTGTCGTGCAAGTGCCGCAGCCAGCGGCGCAGTTCGGCACGCACCTGAGCGTCCAGCGCACCGAACGGCTCATCCAGCAAGAGCACCTTGGGCTGGATCGCTAAGGCACGCGCCAAGGCGATGCGTTGCCGTTGCCCGCCCGAAAGCTGTGAAGGGAAGCGCTGCGCCAGTTGCTCGAGCTGCACCAGCTTCAACAGCCCGAACACGCGTTCTTTGATCTCGTCGCGCGACAGCCGCCCGGCACGCGGCTTCACCCGCAAACCAAAAGCAATGTTTTCAAAAACCGTCATGTGCCGGAACAGCGCGTAGTGCTGAAAAACGAAGCCAACCTGACGGCGGTTAACCGGATTATCCGTCACGGACACGCCGTCGAACAGGATCTGCCCGCCCGTGTCTTCGTCCGCGTTTTCCAAGCCCGCCACAATCCGCAACAAGGTGGTCTTGCCGGAGCCCGAAGGCCCCAGCAGCGCGGTCAGCTCACCTGAGGGCACCTCCAAGTTGACGTGATTCAGCGCCTTAAAAGACCCAAACGTCTTGCTGATGTTTTGAATCGTAATACTCATGGCACATCTCCCTTACACGGTATCGCGCTCGCTCTTCAACTCCACAATCGTCTTCAGGATCAGCGTCACAATCGCCAAACCCGCCAGAAGCGAGGCACAGGCAAAGGAAGCGGTGAAACTGTATTCGTTGTACAACACCTCAACGTGTAAAGGCAGCGTGCTGGTCTCGCCGCGGATGTGGCCCGAGACCACGGACACTGCGCCGAACTCGCCCATGGCGCGCGCATTGCAGAGGATGATCCCGTACAGCAGTCCCCACTTAATGTTCGGCAACGTCACTTTCCGAAAGGTCTGCCACCCCGTCGCACCGAGACTCAACGCCGCCTGCTCCTCTTCCGAGCCCTGTTCCGTCATCAGCGGGATCAGTTCGCGCGCCACAAACGGGAAGGTCACAAAAAGCGTAGCCAGAATGATGCCTGGCACGGCAAAAACGATGCGCATGTGGTGTTCTGCCAACCACGTGCCCAGCCACCCGTGCCGGCCGAACACAAGGATAAAAATCAATCCCGCAATTACCGGCGAGACCGCAAAGGGCAGATCCACCAACGAGAGAATCAGGCTGCGCCCCTTAAAGCGGAATTTGGAAAGCGCCCATGCGGCAGCCACGCCAAAGACCGTGTTCAGAGGCACGACCACCGCCGTGACACCCAGGGTCAGCCTGATCGCCGACCATGCGTCCTGATCGTTGACGCTTTCCAGCCACAGCTTCACGCCACCCGCAAACGCCTCTCTCAGCACGACCAGCAACGGCATCACAACAAGCACCCCCATGACCGTCAAGGCTGCCGCGCTTAGAACAAAATTGCCCCAGAAGCTGTCCGCTTGTTTTTCACGCTTGCTCATGTTGTTTTCCTTCATGTTTCACCGCAGTACGCGCGGACGTCTCGGACGCGCGGGTGGGCTGTCCGGGACGTCCAGCCCTACCCCCTCATCCTCCCTGATTCCTGATGACCCGCGCCTGAAACAGGTTGATCGTCAAAATTGCCAGCAACGAAAGCGACAGCAGCGCGACGGCGACCGCCGTGGCACCCGCATAGTCGAACTGCTCCAGCTTGGTGATGATCAGCAGCGACGCGACTTCGGTCTTCATCGGCATATTCCCCGCGATGAACACCACCGATCCGTACTCGCCCAACGCCCGCGAGAAAGCCAGCGTGAAACCGCTCAGGATCGGCGGGGTCAGCAGCGGCAAAACCACGCGCCACAAAGTTTGGAATCGGGATGCGCCAAGGCTGAGGGCAGCCTCCTCAAATTCTTTGTTCAGATCCGCCAAAGCGGGCTGCACGCTGCGGATCACGAAGGGCAGACCGATGAAAATCATCGCGACCATGATGCCTGTGGAAGTGAAGGCCACCTGGATGCCCAGCTTGCCCAACGCCGTCCCCAGCGTGCTGTTCGGCGCGAACAGCGCGGTCAACGCGATGCCGCTCACCGCAGTCGGCAATGCGAACGGCAGATCCACCAGCGCATCCACCAGCCGCTTGAGAGGAAAGCGTCCGCGCACCAGAAACCACGCCACTGTCACGCCGAACACGACATTGATCAGCGCCGCTTGGAAGGCCGACAGGAAAGTCACTTTGAACGAAGCCAGCACGCGCGGATGCCGGACGGTTTCAAAGAACCCCGTGAAGCCGAGTGCGCTGCTGCGGAGCACCAGCGCACTCAGCGGCACCAACACGATCAGCGACAGGTAGAAAACCGTGTAGCCGAGCGACAGCCCGAACCCCGGCAGAACCGTATTCTCTTTGAGCTTCAGCTTCATGGCCCTACCTTCCGTAATCCGCATCACTTGCCCGGCAGATACACCTGGTCGAAGATGCCGCCGTCAGCAAAATGCTCTTTCTGCACTTTCTGCCAACCGCCGAAACCCTCGTCGATGGTAATCAGCTTAAGCGCGGGAAAGCGAGCGGTATCGGCGGCATCGGCGTGTTCCGGAATACGTGGCCGATAGTAGTGCCTGGCCGCCAGCCGTTGCCCTTCGGGACTGTACAAGTGTTGCAAGTAGGCCTCGGCCACCGCGCGCGAGCCGCGCCTGTCCACGACCTTGTCCACCACCGCCACGGCCGGCTCCGCGAGGATGCTGACCGGCGGCACCACGATCTCGAGGTTGTCCTTGCCCAGCTCGTTGGCCGCGAGAAACGCCTCGTTCTCCCAGGCCAGGAGCACATCGCCGATGCCGCGCTGCACGAAGGTCGTGGCCGCGCCGCGCGCCCCCGAATCGAGCACCGGCACGTGTCTGTAAAGCTCCCCGATGAAGGCGCGGGCCTTGGCCTGAGCGGCCGCAACCTGCGCCGCGAACGCGGGGTCGTTCAGCTTGGCGAGGTCGCCGCCGAACTCGCGGTCGAGCACGGAGGCCCAGGCGGCCAGATGGTTCCAGCGCGCGCCGCCGGAGGTCTTCGGGTTCGGGGTGATCACCTCGACGCCGGGCTTGACCAGATCATCCCAGTCCTTGATCTGCCTGGGGTTTCCCTTGCGGACAAGGAAAACGATTGTCGAGGTGTACGGGGCGCTGTTGTGCGGCAGCTTCTTCTGCCAGCCTTCATCCAGCAGTTTGCCCTCCGCCGCTACCTCGTCGATGTCGTAGGCCAAAGCCAGCGTCAGCACATCGGCATCCAGCCCGTCGATCACGCTCCGGGCCTGTTTGCCCGACCCGCCGTGCGACTGTTTGACCTTGACCGCCCTGCCGCCGGGCTGTTTATCGTACCAGCGCCCGAAAGCCTGGTTGTACGCTTTGTAAAACTCGCGGGTGGGATCGTATGAGACGTTCAGGATCTCCGACGCCTCTGCCGCCCAAAGCCCGGCTGCGGCTAAAGCGGTGACTCCTGCGGTTATAAGTGTCCGGGTTAGGGTGTTCATCTCGGCTCCTTTTCTTCTGGCGCTCCTGCCAGTGCGGCTTGAAAAGGCAACAGAGTACCATCCCGTTGGAAGTAAGTCAATAGACTATATAGATATTTAATCTGAAAAAGTCATTTTGCTTTAAAACCCGTTTTTTGATGCCTCGCCTCGCCTGCGCTTCCTTTTCACGGCACCCGGTCGAGGATCACGATCAGGAACGTGGCGAGAGGCCCGAGGAACAGGGACGCGACCCACCAGAAAAGCCCGCTCCGGCCTTTGCTTTGCGCAAGGCCCGCATTGATGAGACTCAGCGTCCCCCACCCCGCGACGAATTGTGTGTGTTCGTACATGCCTGGTCTCCCTTTCAGACACCGGTTCGGGTGTCTGAAAATACTAAAACAGAAGCAGCCGCCGCTTCAGCCCCTCCTCCAGCCAGGAAGGAACGATAGAAAGCGGCACCTCGCGCAACTCCTTGGGCTCAATCTTATGGAGCCCGCCGCCATAGGCCCGCCCGGCGTGCAACATCGCTTCAGCGGGAATGGCGTTGAGCGCTTCGCCGAACTCGAGCATGCGCGAGCGGTCATCCCCCAGGATTTCGGAAAGTTCCACCGTCGGATACAGATTCAAGAAAACGTTGGTCACGATGGCCGAGGAAAAGTTCACAAAAAACCGGATCGGACAGGCGCGCTGGTCTCTGGATCGCCCCATGTAGGACACGATAAAGGGCGCTGGCTCCCTTTTTTCCTGAAAATACCACTCGTCTCGTTGGGAGCACAAATGACGCTCCGGCAGCCCTTGGGCGACACCCTCTTCAAAATACGACCACAAGCCGGGGTGCTTGCGTTTCACCTCATCGGGTGTTGCCGTGCAATCCAACAGGTATCCGAATCTCTCAACCTTCGGCGTTCCGTCAGGGGAACCTTCGATCACGGGATCGCGGACATATCGCGGGCTGGGCAAGATCGGCTTCAGGTACAGCCGGGGAATCGCGTATTTGTCGATGGTTGCCTGATCAACGATGAAGTAGTCGTTAGCGCCCGTCGCGATTCCTCTCCGCACCGTGAAGAGGTCTTTGAGTCGGATGCCGGCAGCGACGCTGAGATCGGCTCCGAAATGAGACATGGTCCATTTATTCAAGGTCCGCAGTTCCGCGATTGGCACACTTCGTCTGATGCGGGCATCGGCGGCGTTGCCCTCGAAAGACATCTCGCATTGGGCACCGCCGGACGGAAGAGACTTGCGGTAGGTCACAATGCAGGATGAAACAAGCGCATCATCAAACTGGACCTCATCCGGATCGAAATGGTGAACCGACAGCAGCGTCACCCGCGAGGTGAGGTAGTCCCTGAGTCGATGAAGTCGCAGCTTATGATCTCCAGCCCTTGCGGCTGCCAGATCTTCTGGGCAATGTCCCCGTATGAGGGGTCGATTTCGCATCCGGTGGCGGATCCGATTTGCGCGGCTTTCACCGTGCGAAGCAGGGCGCTGTAAAAAACGCCGGTTCCCACCGCAGGCTCAAGAAAACGCAAGCGGGTGCCCGGTTCAAGAAAAGACACCGCGTGCTTAACCATCTGGCTGGCCAACAGAAACGGCGTTGAAAACTGCCCAAGCTTGTTGCGCTCGGTAGCACCTTTCCGCGAATCCGCCTCGTCTTGAGCCTCCGCGCGGTCGGCTTCTATATGTGTCTGCATCGTATTATTCCATACATGACAACAGCTTCACCGATCAGGGGAGCGTCTACCGTCATCGTATATATGCCCGAACACCGAATCGGAACGAGGCTTGCATGTGATCGCATCTTATGGTTGAGGAGAACTACGGCGCCTTCTTAAAATCCGCCGGAATTCCCAACTCTTTCACACGCTGAGCCGCTAGGCTTTCAAGCCGCTTTGCTTGAGTAATAAGGGTGCGCCGCAATCCCTTTGAGACATCACGCTCACTGATTACGCGGGCAAGATTGGCTATTGTTGTTGCTCGGCGTGCAATACGCACATCAGGATGTTTGCGATGCTGATAAATAGATTCGGGGATGATTCGGTGCTTGTGAAAAGGCGGCAAGGTGATTTCACTTCGCGGTGCCATCTCATTTCGTTCAGAACTGCGCCCAACGCTGACTCCTTCAAGACCTTCTGGAAGACAGTATATTCTGCACGATCAAGAAAGGCTTTCATATCCTTCTTTCCAAGTCCATCAACTTGGTCGTCCAGAGGCCACACAGAAATATAAGCAACCTCAAAAGGATCGAGCACGTTCATTGCCACGGCATCCGTTCTTTGATTCGTAAGGTGGCGACTGACACGTCCGCTCAGTTTTTCCTTAGTCTGCCCAACATAGATCGGCTCACCGTCATAGTCGTAAAAAGCATAAACACCATGCTTGTAGCTTCCAATGCGCTTGCCGCTTTCGTCCTTTTTTGCAAAAAATTTTCTGATTTCTGCCCGGATTAACGCAACCTCTTCTGGTAATCCTTCAACTTTAGACTGCTTTGGCGGCATAACGCTCTTCTGCTTGGTCTTTGGCATGCAGCTCCTTAATTGCGGGTGTCAAATAATTCTCGGCAATCCATCGGATGACCGGCACACACACCGCGTCACCAAACCCGAAAAGTGCTTGGTTCAACGGCACGGTGATTCTGAAATCATTTGCGCCCATGAGGCGAGCACATTCTCTGGGCGTGAGAAGTCGAACACGATACGTCCCCTTGCCAGCGGCAAACAGAATTTGCCGCCCGCTACCCCCTCGCGGCGTACGCAGACAACCGGCGACACCGTCGGTTCTAAGTTCCGCCATGGATTGACCGTGCCGAACACGGCGAAAAACGGTTCCGTAAGTCTTCTGTCTTCCTGCGATCATCCCTTCGGCAATCGCCCTGTGCCTTTCACTCATCTGATTAAGCAAATATTCAGCTCGTTCCCGACTCCACCAGCATGCTGAATCCGCCGGCAGGTCTTCAAGTATGGCAGGCAACGTCGTATTGCAGTTGAAGATTGGCGGCAGGTCACGTAACGACCATTGGATGTCTGGATGGCACAGGATGAAGTCAGCGAGCGCGAAAGGGCGACACTGCGATTCGTAAAAAGTCGGCGCTTCTGCCACTTGTAAGTTACTGCGCTTCTCACGTTTACCGACCAGAAACAGCCGCTGCCTGCTCTGCGGTACAAACAACGCCGCATTGATTATAAAGGCATCGACCGCGTAGGCGTGCGCCCGCTAGCGAAAGGTCGTTACAAGGAAAAGATGCAGTCGCCAATACAACTTCCGGAATGTCACTGGGGGCAAGTGCGTGAACATCGCCAAGATGAAAATGAGCGTCATCGTCGGAATAATGTCCCCGATACATCTTCATCTTGTCTTCATCTATGTCGTTCGCCCATACGACCTGCCAGCCGGCTTGTTCAAGTCCCATGCGCATGAGACCGATTCCGGCAAAAAACTCTGCGACAGTCTGCTTATCGTTGTTCAAGCCAATACATTCCACTTTATGCCACATTTAATGCTTCTCTGATTAGCTCTCACAATATACCTAATACCTTTTCAACCCGTTTTCTATGTCAACATTATGCCGCAAATGCCCAGATAAAGCACACCGTTTTTCAAAAATATTTTAGCGATGCCGATTAGACAAGCTCTTCAAACAACAGATGGCGGGACGCTTTCTTGTCGAAGGTCAGGACACCGGAACATCCTTTATTCCGGGCAACCTGTCCGATTAAAAGGTCGGACAAGTCGGCTTTGCCCGCCGGCGCAGCCGCCAGCCACTCGCGCAGGACAGACACAGCTTCAAAATCAAGGACTTTCAAGGTGAGCAGCCCCTTCACGGCTTCGACGATCTCGGCAGGCGCGTATCCATATGCGGAATCCAGAACCCACAGCGTCTCCAGCACGACCAAGAGGGAGACAAAAAAGCGCTCGTTTTTTCTTTCCGCATTCTTGAAGAGACGATAAACGAGCTGTGCCTGCCGCGTGTCATCGGCGACAAGGAACCGGACGAGTATGTTGGTGTCCAGTGCCTTCATGACGGAAAGGCCTTTCTTGCGCGTTGCCGGACCCCCTCCTTCATGGCCTCCACGGTTACAGGAGTCTGCTGCTTTCGCTTGAGACAGCCAAACACGTCGTCCACCTTCTTGGACAACGGGCGCAAAACCGCTTCCTGCTCATTCAGGGTAAAGATCACCGTGCTGCCCCTTTCCAAATGAAAGAGGTCTCGAATGGGTTTCGGCAACGTCAACTGTCCCTTGCTTGTCAATGTGGCGGTGAGCATCACGTCCGCTCCTTTCCTTACTTTTAATTTTTCCTTACATGTTACCTCCCGCTTCCGCTTCTGTCAATCAGGCATAATCAGGGTTGACTGTTTACTCATCCTCCCGCATGATAAAAGGCAATCGTGGCTTCGGAACGTTCTGTAAGCGCGCCAAGGGGGCGTGCGGTCTGTTCCGGCTTGCGCGATGGGCTGCGGGCGACTGCGGAAAGGGACGTATGAACAAAGCGAGTGTTGCCGTCATCGGAGTCATGCTGCTGGGCCTCACGTCACAGGCGGGCACCTCCGTCAAGGACACGCGGAGCTTCACGGATCCGAAACTCGGCCTGACGGCGGTGGCCGGCACACTGGAGCTGCCCGCCGGCGCGGGCTGGGCGGCCGTTGAGCCTGCAAAGGACTCCGGGCTTTCGCAGCTTCAGCTTATGCTCGCTCCCGAGGCGCGCGAACTCGCGCTGGGGAACAGGGCGCGCAAAATCGACCTGCAAGACAGAAACGAGCAGGAGCGCAACGCGCTCTGGAGACTCTACTGGGCCTGCAACGAGTACGCGAAAACCAACAACGGCGCCGGCCCGGCCTCGTGGGAAGATATCCGCACCAACGCCTCGCCCCAGATCTCACAGCATTACGCCCAGTTGCCCGCCACCAACTTTTTTCTTATACCGTCTGTCCCGCTCAGTCAGAGAGTGCCCGGAAAGCCGCTCCCGGAACGCCAACTCCTGGCCCTGCAGCTGAATCCCCGGGTTGCCGACGGCCAGCACTGGGTGCTTTACAGCGACGGCCAGCCCGCGCGCGTCGCGATCGACAAGGCCGTGTGCGACAAGTACAACATCACGGTCACGCCGCAGCAGGCGCCCGGATCTGAGCAGCCGCAGCCTGCGCCCGCCACCTGGAGCCATCACGTTTTCGCCCTCGCTAAACCTGACGCGGGATCCCGTCCGGTGCCGTTGCTCTTCACAAACCGTTTGACCGGCACGCATCTGACCTGCGAATGGGCCTGCGGCACGGCGGCTGCGGGCGGGCGCGAGGTGCTGTCCAAGTGGGCCACGGCCCGGGCCCTGAGCTGGTCCCGTTACGTCGCGGGCGATGCGCCTGTTCTCAGCTACTGGCTCTCACGCGGCCAAGCCCTTTACGGGGCGGACTCCTTCTGGCCCGGCCGCGACCGCGCGCGGGGACAGGTCGAGCACACCGACACCTATGGCGTGCTCGGGGGCCGCGCGGCGATCCGGGAAACCCTCCAGATGCAGCCGCTCCAGGCCGCCGCCTCACAAAAAGACGACCGCAGCGTCGCCCTTGCGACGCTCGCCGGCGTGGAGGTCAAGTCGCACCCCTTCGACGAGATGCTCAAAGGGGTGAAGCCCGGCACCCTCGCCTTGGCGGACAGCGCGCCGGCCGACCGCGCCTTCGTCTATTTCCCGAAGCCCGCCACGCTCCTGCCCCTTCTGAACGGCGGCTCTGATTTCATTTTCGCGGGCGGCTCCCTGGCCCTCGCCAATCCCGCGGCCTACGACCTCAAGCAG
>CAZXVN010000301.1:0-3694 GCA_964643945.1 uncultured Lentisphaeraceae bacterium
CAGGTCCGCGCCCGTCTTGCCACCGAGGCATGAGTCTACCATGGCGAGCAGGGAGGTGGGCAGACCGATCCAGCGCACACCGCGCAGCCAGGTGGCGGCCGCAAAGCCGGTGAGATCACCGGTGACTCCCCCGCCGAGAGCGATCACGGCGTGGCCACGCTCAATGCCGGCGTTGAGAAAGGCGGACCAGAGCGAGGCCACGGTATCGATGGTCTTGGTTGCTTCGCCAGCAGGTATGGCGACCCGCGAGACAACGACGCCTTGGGCGCGCAACGAAGCAGCGGCGCGTTCGCCGTAGAGAGTTAGCGTATGGGTGTCGCCGACGATCACGGTGCGGTCACCGCAACCGAGTTCGCGGAAGCGTGTGCCAAGGGTGTCGAGAATGCCATCGCCCACGCTGACGTCGTAGGCTGAACCCATTCCTGAGATGTGGAAAAGGCCGATGGCGATTTGGACGGCGTCGGCAGTCTCTTCTGGGGTTCGGTCGGCGACAGTCACGCGGCGCGGGAACGAGGCGTAATGGTCGGCGCGCTCAGCCAAAAGTTGGGCAATCGGTTTGCCCTGACCCGCTTGCGGCGGCTGCGCGCAATCGGATGTGGGCGTGCTGACAAGCGGGCGTGTGCCGGGGGAACGGTTTATGCGCCTTTGGAGCGTGGCCGCGTCCGCGTCGAAAAAAATGATTTCACCGGAGGCTTCGGCCTGCCTGCGGTTCTCGGGTTTCAACAAGGCCCCGCCGCCGAGACCGATGATGGATGGGGCGCCGGCGATGACTGCAGCGAGTGCGGTGCTTTCGCGGACGCGGAAACCGGCCTCGCCCTCGCATGCGAAAATATCACGGATCTTCTGCTTGGCGCCGGATTCGATGACCGCGTCAAGGTCGACGAAGGGCCGGTCGAGACGTCGGGAAAGGATGCGTCCGATGGTCGATTTGCCGCTGCCGGGAGGGCCGTAGAGGAAAAGGTGCATAGGGGTTGCTGTTTCAGGGCCAGAAGAGATGGGGTTGGCCGGTCATGTGCACGTCGTCGAGGGTTGCACGGCGGAGGTTGGAGAAACGGGTTTTCATCTCAGCGATGCTGTCGCCGCCCAATTTTTCGAGCAGAACGTCAGCGATGACGATGGCCACGACGGCTTCGAGCACGATCACGGCGCGCGGCACAGGACAGACATCGGAGCGCTCGTAAGCACTCAGCGTGGTGGCGCCGGTTGCGAGATTGACCGTCTCTTGTCCCTTGCGCGTGGAGGGGATGGGCTTCATGGCGGCCCTTAGCCAGACGGGTTGCCCGTTTGAGATGCCGCCTTCAATGCCGCCGCAAGCGTTGGAGCGACGCGCGAGACCATCGGGGCCGGGAATGATCGCGTCATGCGCCTGGGTGCCGGGCTTGCGGGTGTTGCCGAAGGCGTTTCCAATCTCGACGCCTTTGATAGCGGGTACGCCGAGCACGGCCTGTGCCAGACGGGCGTCCAGGCGGCGGTCCCAGTTGACGTGCGAGCCGAGGCCAACCGGCACGCCTTCCGCGACGACTTCGATGATGCCGCCCAACGTCTCACCCGCATCGCGGGCCTTGCCAATGGCGTTTGAGATGAGTTTGGCAGTCTCCGGATCGGGACATTGGACGTCCGAGGCACGGGCGCGACGGATGCGATGGTCAAAGGAGATGCCGTCCACGCTGGCGGAATGGTCTCCGACGGAAATGACGTAACCGCCGACGGAAATGCCGAAAAGGTTGAGGAAAGCGCGGCAGACGGCACCGACCGCGACGCGTGCGGCGGTCTCGCGGGCCGAGGCACGCTCAAGGGAAGGGCGGATGTCGTCGTAGCCGTACTTTACCGCGGCCGCGAGATCGGCGTGGCCGGGACGCGGGGTGATATAGGCGCTGATCGCCTTGCCCTTCCAGTTCACGTGATCTTTGTTGATGAGCTGGAGGGCGATGGGCGCGCCGGTGGTGACACCTTCCATGACGCCTGCCAGAATCTGGGCGCGGTCTTTCTCGATGGACATACGCTCGCCCGTGCCCGTGCCGGTTTGGCGGCGCATAAGGTCGATGGCGATCAAGTCTTCGTCAAGCGACAGGCCAGCGGGCATGCCCTCGAGAATGACTGAAAGGGCCGGGCCGTGCGATTCGCCGGCGGTCAGGTAACGTAGAGGCATAGGCACATCCGTTTTCTTTTTGAAAGATGTGGCCATTTTACAGGCAGACGCAGGGGTTTTCAACCTAGAAAGGTGCTCTGTAAAGAAATCACCGGCACGCCTTTCTTAATCACGGACGCAGCCCTTTACCTAGAAAAGGGGGCTGAGCGGTTTTCCGGTTCAGCGCGACGAGACGCTTTTCGGCGGAGGGCGGTTTATCAGGCGGTTTTCGAAGAGCACGGGGCCGCCCCATTTGCCGGTGGTCACGAGGTCGAGGTCGCCGTCACCGTCGATGTCCACGGGAACGATGTTCATGCCCGCGCCGATGCCTTCGTCGTAAGTGATGGCGTGTTTACGGAAGACGGGGTCGGGGCCGGGGGTGAAGCGGTAATAGAAGATGCCGAGTGTGCCGTTTTCGTCGGGATCGCTGCCGTTGTGGGCCATGAAGCGTTTGCCTGTGATGATCTCTTTGTTTCCGTCGTTGTCGATGTCCGCGAAGGCGAGGGTGTGGGCCTGCGTCCATGTGTCATCAATGGTGTGCTGCTTCCATGTGACGGCACCGTCCGCGCCACGCTGCTGCTGGTACCAGAAGATGCCGTGCTTGTGGGCGGAGCTGACGAGGATGTCGTTGAGGCCGTCCTTGTTCAAGTCAAACACGATGATGTTAGAGGTGTGATCAAATGTGCCGTCCTTGCCGCCGATGGCGAGGGGGTGGTTCTTCCATGTGCCGGTGCGGGGATCTGTGGGGGCTTCGAACCAGACGTCGGGCCGGATGATGTCGGGCCGGCCGTCGCCGTTGATGTCGCCGCAGCCAACGCCGAGGGCGTTGTGCGTTTCCGAGACGGTGTGGCGCACGAGCGCGGGTTCGCCGTTGGTGCTTGAGCCGGTCTCATACCAGACGGTGATGTGGGTTGTCGGCAGGAACTCCAACGCTTTGCCGTCACCGTCGATGTCGGCCAGCATGCCGGTCTCGTGGTTGCCCACCTTCTCGATGACGTGGACGGGCCACTTGCCTTCTTTGCCGAGGGTGTTCGCAAACCAGAAGGAAGTCTGTGAGAACCAGCCGCCCGCGACGATGTCGGGTTTGCCGTCCTTGTTCACGTCGAGGGCGAGGTTCAGAAAGTCGTCAAAATAGCCTTTGCCGTCTTCGCCGACCGAACCGTCGAGGGTGCGGATCGTGACGGGTTTCCAGTCAGGGGCGAGGTAGAGGCAGGGGCCGGCGGCGATGTCGGGCTTGCCGTCGCCGTTGAAGTCCGCGACCGCGCAGGCCTCGGAGCGGACGTTGCCCAGACGGTGCGGCACGAAGGTGAGGGGTGACGGTAGCGAGCCGGGTGCTTGGAGACGCGCGGTCTCTTTCGCGAAGAGCGGCGAGCAGGCGGCGTTGATGAGGCAGAGGAGGAGGAGGAGGGTGTGTGTGTTCATAAGGACGTATCCGAAAGTTTGAGCAGAGCAGGCGGCCTACTGCGGCGTGAGTGACGCGGGTCTGATGGACTTCAGCGTTTAAGTTGCGAGTTGAACGGATTCTCCGGTTATTACGTCAGCACGCCTTTGGGGGTGGCTTCGCTG
>CAZXVN010000302.1:0-2300 GCA_964643945.1 uncultured Lentisphaeraceae bacterium
ACTAATGACAAGGCTTTCTTGACTTCATGAATCAGGATCTCGCCTGACGCAGTCTTTCGCAATTCCATGTATGCCTTGAAGGCCTCAATTTCGTCAAAGAATCGATTGCTGGACCAAAACACCCTACCTCTAATGTCCTCCATCAGGACGAGAGGAGTCGTTAAGCCCTCCAAGGGTTTCTGAATCTCATAGATGTCCTTGGCCGCAGCCTCAAGATCGTCATTGTTGAACCCTATGAACATAATGTCGGTTAACCACCGCTCGGCCAGGTCCTTGTTCAACAGATCAGGGTCAAGCCGCCCTTTACCCTCTAGCCTCTTCTGTAAACTGCCCCGGATCAACGACTTCACGGATTCCTCGTGCTCTCTAATCTCACTCATTTCGTGTCTCCTCGTTTGTTATCTTCCTTGAACTGACGGCGGCGGTAACAACGTCCACGCGTGCCATTTTTTGGCAGCATGACCTGTGTGCCTCGAGTACGTTACGACAGTCATCATTGTTTACACTATGCCCTGTCTACGACTTTTCTAAAAGGCTGCAGATCTGGACCAATACGCTTGGCGTCTTCAAGCCCAGCTTAAAGAGCACCATAGAGGCTTGTGTCGCCTTGATCTCCCGAAAACAATCAGACTTTCTGTCTGAAATATACTTCAATAGTTCGGCATCGGGAAAGTGACAGCCAATGAGAAGGAGTTGGCCGTTAATTCTCTTCGCAATAACCTCAACAGCATCTCCCGCTGCATGACCTTCAATGATCATAAAAAGGATGTTTTCAGAAATAGGCGCTTCCGGGTTTGTGGGGGGATTTTGTACAGGCTCGGACGTGATTGGTCTTGGTCGAGCGACACGAAATCGGCTATAGAACGGGCATGAAAGACACATCCCTTAGCGCGCATTATCAACAGATTCTTGGTGATACGAGTCCCTGGTCCGTCGCCGAGGTGCGCTTGGATGTCGAGCGCCTGGTCAACGAGGTGCGCTTGACGCTGCCGCCAGAGGCGATTTGGGGTTGTCCGCAGTGCCACAACCGAATGCATGTGAAGGAGTGGCGGACGAGGCGCTGGCGCCATCTGGACAGTTGCCAGTTCAAGACGATCCTGGAGGCGTCGGTGCCGGTAGTGGAATGTTCGGAACACGGGGCACAGACCGTGCAAGTGCCTTGGGCGGAAGGATCGAGCCGGTTCACGCTGTGCTTCGAGCGTTTCGCCATCGAGGTGCTTAAAGCCTGCTCGGCGGCGCGGGCGGGAGAACTGCTGGGTATTAGTTGGGATGAGGCCGACGGGATCAAGCAACGAGCGGTGCGCCGGGGGGTAGCCCGGCGTCAGTTGAGCGGCCTTGAATACGTCTGTGTCGATGAGAAAGCCGTGGGACGCGGCCATGACTACGTGACCATCGTCACCGGGGTGATCGTCGGCAAGCCACAGGTGCTCTACGTGGGCGATGGACGTGGCGAAGAAGGACTGAACGGCTTCTGGGAATGGCTGGGGACGGAAGGCTGCGCCCGCATCAAGGCGGTCAGCATGGACATGGGGCAGCCCTATCAGAACTCGACCCGCCGCTACTGCCAGAATGCCGAGTTGATCTTCGATCCGTTCCATATCATGAAGATGCTCAATAAGGCGCTCGACGACGTGCGCAGGCTGGAGGCCGTGATGGGTACGGGGGAAGATCGGACGGCGCTGAAGAAGACCCGCCAGCTTTGGCTGTGGGGTGAGGAGAACCTGCCGCAACGGCACGCGGCGCGCTTCGAGGACTTGAAGCAAAGCACACTGAAGACTGCCCGTGCCTGGCGACTCAAGGAACTGTGGCGAACGTTCAGACGCTGCCTGGATGCGGAAGACGGACGGGCGTTCTTTAAGGAGTGGTATAAACTCGCCATGATTTCCAAACTGGAGCCGATCAAGAAGGTGGCCCGCACTTTGAAGACACATCTCGCCGGCATTGTGAGCATTTTCACGCATGGCTTCTGCAACGCCGTGGCCGAAGGCGTCAACAGCCGTATCCAACTGCTGGTGCAGAAGGCGTGCGGCTACCGCAACCGGGAGCGCCTCAAGACTGACATCCTGTTTCATTTCGGCGGCTTAAACCTTAACCCCGTTTTTGATCAATGCTAAATCCCCCCACAAACCCGGAAGCGCCGAAATAAAGCGGTTTGACGCCGAACCGATCCCGGGCGCAGAAAACGCGCCGCGCAGTCAGGTCCACAAGCACGAAAGCGAACATGCCGATAAAGCGTTCCAGGCACTGCGTGCCCCAGCGCTCATAGGCTGCGAGAATCACCTCGGTATCCGTACCGCTGC
>CAZXVN010000303.1:0-7369 GCA_964643945.1 uncultured Lentisphaeraceae bacterium
ACCAACAACACACCGTGCAGCCGGTGGTCGTAACGCGACTCTTCCGACCGCACGATCTCCTGCTGTATCGCCACTTTCATGATCTCGGCATCCTGAACTTCAAGCTTTCGCATAGCTATCCCTCCTTGTGAATGACAGGAAAGCACAGGTATTCATAATGCGCAATTACTTATGTCGCTGTGTATAGTTGACTCGCACCCACTTGCGAACCCTTGCATGTGCGAGTAACCTCGGCGATTCAGCCAGCTGTTCACCGGAAAGCGTGCCAGAGATCCTGGAGCCGGCGGATGGCGTCAAAGGGGGCGTGTGCGAGGCAGACATAGCGCACGACGGCGAAGTTGACGGCACCTTCGCGGAGAACCTCCGCGAGGTTGGTTTCATCAAGACCGCCGATCGCCACGGTGGTGAAGGGCGCGGCGCGGATGATGGCGCCAGCCTGTTCCGGGCCGAGCGCGGGATCGGGGATCTCTTTGGTCGGCGTGGCGAAAACCGGGCCGACGCCGCAATAATCGGGGGTGTCCGCGACGGCGCGCTGCGCCTGTTCGGGGCTGTGGGTGGAGAGCCCAAAAATGCGCAACCCCGGATAGAGGCGACGGGCTTCGGGGAGCGTCATGTCGCTTTGGCCGAGATGCACGCCGTCGGCCTCGACCTCGTCGGCGATGGCCGGGTCATCGTTGATGATCAAGCGCGTGGCAGTGCCGCGCGTGATCGAGCGCAGGTTTTTGGCGGTGGCCACGATCTGTTCGCGCGCGGTCTTTTTCATGCGCAGCTGGATATAGCGCAGGCCGGCCGATACGGCGGCCTCGGCGCACTGCTCATACGAGGTGGCCGGGCGGGTCATGACGAGATAAAGTCCGAATGTTTCTATGGGCAGGGGCATCTCCATAAGGCGGCATAGTTGTAGCACGAAGGGCGGGAGAGGGAAAGGAGCAAAGAAAAGCCGAGAGAGGGAAACTTCAAAGGGGATTGACCAGGTGCGCCGGGCCTCCACGCGCCAGGAATTGGGAATTGGGGGGCGGCAGGGGAGTGTGGTATGATAAGCGCATGGTGTTGAACGGTCAGGTGATCAGGATGGGGTTTTGCGCGGCCGTGGCCGCGTGTGCGGCGGCGGGTGCCGAGGACACGCTGGAGGCGCAGTTTGTCGGATTGTCGCAGAACGCCACACGGCCCAGCGTGGCGCTGACGCTCGGGATGGGCCAGAGGGATACGGAGGCCTTCTTGCGGCAGCTTGAACGGGCGCGTGAGGCCGGGGCGGGTGGTGTGCTGGTCACGGTGCCGACGGCCGATGAAGCGGTTTGGGGCCTGCTCGCGAAAGGTGCAGGCCGATGCCGGCAATTGGGGCTGGAGTTGGGGGTGCGTGATTTCGGGCTGAGCACACAGGAAGTCGCGTCGGCGGCCCATCTGCGCAAGCTGGTGTGGTCTGCTTATTCGGCGGACGCATCGGAGGGTTTGACGAACACGCGTCCGCAGGTGTTTCAGACGAACCGTTCGTATCAGGAGCTGGCGCGGCTGGCGGTGCCGCTTGCGGAGCGCGTGCAACCCTGTCAGATGGTGGATCTGACGCAGGGGCCGATGCCGACCAGCGGGGTGTGGCGCGTGGCTCAGTTCGGTCATGCGGAGGTCATGCCGATGACGCTGGACTGCTTGGATGAGCGCCAGGTTTCCCAACATGTGAACGGCCTGCTCTGCGCTTTTCAGAAGCGGCTGGAACGGACCTATGGCACGACTTTCCTGTGGGTTCAGATGGAGGGGTTGTCCGGGACGGAGTGGCTGTGGCCGCGTGACCTGCCGGCGGTTTTTCTGAAGCGGAGCGGGGTCGGGCTGATGCGGCACCTGCCCGCGCTGACGGGAGTGGCGGCGGGGGACGAAGCGATGGCGGCGCATGTGAGGGTGCAGGTGGCCCAGACGGTGCGCGAGTTATGGCGTAGCCGTTATGCCGGGCAAGTGAACGAACTGGTGCATGAGGCGGGACTGGATGCGGGAATCGGGGTTGACGGACTGCCGGTCGATCCGGAAGAGGTGGCGCTGTATTTTAAGCGGCCTCTGTTGGCATCGGCCCGGAGCGAGGCGCAACGCGTGGCGAATATCCGTGCGTCGGGCGGTGCGAGGGCTACGGGGCGTCGGTTGGTCGTCGGGCAAGTGGACACCGCTTCGGTCGCGGCGACGGCGGCGGCGGTGCTTTTGCCGTTTCCCTGCAAGCACGAGGTGGATCGGTTGCTGTGTGCGGGGGCGACGCGCATCCTGTTCGAGATCGGCGGCGCCCTGTCGGGGGGTGATGAGCCGTTCGCGGCTCTGCGCGACGCCTGCCGGTACGCGCACCGCTGTCAGGTGATGTTGCAGCAGGGTGAGGCGGCCGCCGATTTTCTGGTGTGGTCACAGGAGCTGTTGCCGGTGTTAGACGGGTATGGATGCGACTACGCCAACCAGACAATGTTGGAAACAGCGGTGGCGAAAGCAGGGCGCATTCAGTTTGATTCGGGGCGGACGTACGGGGCGCTGGTGGTGTCGGCTGAGAGGTTGAAATCGAAAGCGGCTCAGCAGTTGACCCGGCAATTTGAGGCTCGCGGGGTCATTGTATGGGTCGTGGGCGGTGAGTCTGAGGCGGCGGCGGGAGGGGCGGAACCGGTGGGCAAGCCTTTGCGTGTGGCAACGGATTGCGGGATCTTGCCGGACTTCGAGTGGCAGTCTGAGGGTGAGGCGATGCGGGTGCGGTTTGTGCACCGTCGTGTGCCGGAATGCGAGTTCTATTTTGTGGCCAACACGGCCGAGGCTGGAGGGCCCGTGATCTGCACCTTCCGCGATGCGGGCAAAGGCGTGGCGGAGCGTTGGAATCCGGTGAGCGGAGAGGTCAGCACCTTGGCACAGGGGGTGCGGGCTGCGGACGGGCGTGTGACGATACCGCTGTTTCTCGCGCCGCACGATGCTTGTTTCATCGTGTTCGACCGAGGCTCCCCAGAGGCCGCGGGATTCGGTGTTCAGGGTTCAGGTCATCCATGACGGGAGGCCCCCGGCATCTCCGGGCAGGAATACGTTCTGTTTAGACTTTCACTAAGACGCGCGTTATGGTAAAAAGCAAAAACATTTTTGAGGTCGGAAAAAGATCGCCGCCCCAGTATTCCTGCGGTCGTTCCGGCCGTCTCCGTTTTTTGAGGTTCCCGTGTATTTAAAACAGATTGAAATGGTCGGGTTCAAAAGTTTTGCCGACAAGACGCGGCTGCAGTTTGAGCCGGGCATGATCGCCATCGTAGGCCCCAACGGCTGCGGCAAAAGCAATGTTTCCGATGCCATCCGCTGGGTGCTGGGCGAACAACGCCCCACCGTCTTGCGGTGCGCGAAGATGCCGGATGTGGTTTTCAACGGGACCGACACCCGTAAGCCGCTGGGCATGGCTGAGGTCGCCATCACGTTTGCCGATTGCGAAGGCGTTTTGGATGTCGAGTTTAACGAGGTCACCATCTCGCGCCGCGTTTTCCGTTCCGGCGAAGGCCAATATTTCATCAACAAAAATCCCTGCCGCCTGAAGGACGTCCACCGCCTTTTCATGGGCACGGGCATTGGCACCACTTCGTATTCGGTCATGGCACAGGGCCAGATTGACGCGGTCCTGTCGTCCAGACCTGAAGACCGCCGTGCGGTCTTCGAAGAGGCGGCGGGCATTACCAAGTTCAAGGCCGACCGCAAGGAGGCCCTGCGCAAGATCGAGCAGACCGATGCGAACCTGCTTCGCCTCGCCGACGTGATCCGAGAGGTCAAGCGCCAGATCGGCACGCTCCAGCGTCAGGCTGGCAAAGCACAGAAGTATAAGGAACTGCGCGACGAGTTGCGGGGGCTGGACATTTTTATCACCCGGCGACGTCTGGCCGCATTGGATATCCGCATCCGCGAGCTGGACACCTTGATCCATGCGCTGAACGGGCAGCTCGTTTCGCATCAGGCGAACGTGGCTGTGGCCGAGGCCGAATCGTCGCACATCCACAGCCTCATTCATGAGACCGAGGAACGGATCGCCGCTCTCGCCGAACAGGGCGCGCAGGCGGACAACCGCTACATCCGTGCCCAAGAGGTCATCAAGGTCAATGAGCAGCGTATCGCCGAATACCGTGTGTGGGCCGAGCGCGACAACCACGAGATTTCCGAGACTCAGGCGCAGATGGCCCAGCTCCGTCTCCAGATCGAATCACTCGCCCAGAAGCGCCTGCTCTTGCAGCAGGCTGCCGGAGTCGAACGCGCGAAGATGGAGGAGGCCCAAGCCCGTTTTGACGCGCATAAGATCCAGATCGATCAGACCCGCACACAGCTTCAGCAGGATCGCCAGCGCGCGGTGGAGTGCGAACGCCGCACGGCTCAGATCCAGCAAACGCTTTCGGAGATGGAGGCGAGTCAGCGCGAGCTGTTGATGAAACGCGATCGCCTGTCGTCCGAACACCGTCAGGTGCAAGAAAACCTCACGGATGTCGATCAGGCCTGCGCCGAGGTTAAAGCGCGTCTCGATACCCACTGCGTCAAGGTCGAAAGCGTGTTCGGATGCTTTAAAACCTTGGAAGAAGAGCATGCTGGCGCTACTGCAGAACTTCGCGCCGTGCAGGACGATGCCGCCAAGATGCAGTCCGAGGCGGCCGCCAAACGGGCGCAGATCGACCTGCTGACCGACACGAGCGAGTCCTCCGGCGAATTTGCGGCAGGTTCGAGGCAACTGCTCGACCCCGCTAATCCGCTGGGGCTCGACGTACAGGCCGTGCTGGGTCCGCTCGCCGAGAAATTCAACGCGCCGCCAAGCATGCGTCTCGCGTTGGAAGCGGCTTTGCGTGCCTGGCTGGATGCCGTGGTTGTGCGTGATGCCGCTGCGGCACGCCAGATGATCGGCCTGCTGCTCTCCCAAAGTCGTCCTGCAGCCACGCGCCTGGTGACCGCCGCAGGCGTGACTCAGACACCGTGTGCGCCGCCTCAAGGGCTGACGCTGCTGCTGGACCAGGTGACGGTCGCCGACGATTTCACCGACGCTGCCTGTCGTCTGCTCGGCCATGTGTTTCTGGCTGACACGCTCGACGCAGTGCCGCCACGCCTGCCTGAAGGCTGTTGTGTCGTGACCCGCGACGGCGCGGTCTTCCATCCCAACGGCTGTGCCGAACTCTGGATGCCCGACAACCAGGTCTCCAGCCCGTTCGCGCGGCGCATGTTGGTCGCCGACACGTCTGAACAGCTCGTTTTGCTCGAAGAGAAGATCGCGGGACACCGTCGCCGTCTGGAGCAACTGAACGCTCGTGCGAACGAGTTGTCGGTGCTCATCAGCCAGACGCGGCAGGAGCTGGACGAAAACCGCCGCAAGGCTGCGCAGGCCGAGGGCGAGCATCAGTCCGTCAACCGTGATGCGGAGCGTGCACGTGCACGGCTTGCTGTTGTGGCGGACGAACTGGGCAAGTTGACCTCGCAGACTGTCGGCGACGATGAAGCGCGCGGTTCGCTGACCGCCGAGTTGCAGGAACTTATCTGCACGCGTAATCAGCTGCTCGAACAGACCGCTGAGAAATCGATTGTGTTACACGCGCTCGAAAGCGTTTACAGCGAACTCAGCCAGAACCTCACCGAATGCCGCATCCAAGTGTCGAGCATCACGCAGCAGATCGAGCATGCGGGTGCGCAGGCCGAGACCCTTCAAACGCGCATCGGCGAGTTGGACCGCACGATTCAAGGGCGCAGCCGCGGGGTCATGTCTTACGACGAGAGCATCAACCGGCTCACGCAAGAGACCGCGGCGCTTGAGGCGAATCTCAACCCCATGCGCATCGCCGCCGAGACGTTGCATTTGCAGCTTGAGGAGACGCGCCTCGAACGGGCCGCACGTCAGCGCGAACTCGAAAAGACCGACGCCACGCTTTCGGAGCTCCGCCGCGCGCTCGACGCAACACGTGACGACAAGAACAGGGCGGAGATCGACATCGCCGAGTCGCGCATGAAGCGGCAGAATCTGATTGACCACATCACCAACGAGTATGGGCTTTCAGCCGACGAGCTCGCCGCGCATGCCGATCCGGCATGGGAGGGGGGGCGGCAGCCGCCCGTGCCCGAAATCGAAGAGCGTGCGGCCGCGCTTACGGCCGACATTCAGGCGCTCGGCCCTGTGAATCTCGTGGCGATTGAAGAGTACAAGGAGCTTGAAGAGCGCTACACGTTCCTCAAGGCGCAAGAGGACGACCTGTTAAAATCGAAAGAGCAGATTCTTGAGCTGATCACGATGATCAACAAGAAATCGGCGGAGATGTTCCAGTCCACTTTCGAGCAAGCCAATGCCAATTTCGAAAAGATGTTCATGAAGCTGTTCAACGGCGGTCAGGCGAAGCTGGTTTTGCTGGAGAACACAGAAGACCCGCTCGAGTGCGGCATCGACATCATCGCGCGTCCGCCGGGCAAGCGGCCGCAATCGGTGACCCTGCTTTCCGGCGGCGAGCGCACCATGACGGCGGTGAGCCTGCTTTTTGCGATTTTCATGATCAAGCCTGCGCCTTTCTGTATGCTCGACGAACTGGACGCTGCGCTGGACGACAGCAACATCGGGCGTTTCGTGCAGACGCTCAAGGACTTTTTAGCGCACTCGCAGTTCCTGATCATCACGCATAACCAGCATACCATTGCGGGGTCGGATATCGTCTACGGCGTGACGCAACAAGAGAAGGGCATCTCGAAAATCGTCTCGATGCGGCTCACCGAGATCGGCGTCAAAGAGTTGGCCGTGGGTGCGCCCGAAGCCGTCCCGACCGTCGAGCTCGACACGCTCAGGCGGCCGCGTAAAAAAAAGGCCGCCGCCGAACCGGCCGAGCCCGCTACGCTGCCGCTCGCACCCGAGCCGGATCAGGCCTGATGGGCTTGGAGGGGCGAGAGGCTCGAGTGATTCGAGTGATTCGATTCAATCGATTCAATCGAAGAAACGGAGGCCACCATGTTCGGAAGCACAGGCGGCTATTTCAAGCTGGATTCTTGGATTCTCGCGAACATCGTGCAACTCGGGACCCAGCGTTTCTGCGGGCGCTTTCTGAACCGCACCAACGATCCCACAGGCCGGCAGTATGACCAGATGACCCAGGCTGCCCGCTCGGGGTGCGCTAACAACGCCGAAGGCTCCGCCCGGCGTGCCACGTCCAAAGAGACCGAAATGCGGCTTACGGATGTGGCACGGGCAAGTCTGGCGGAATTGGCGGGCGACTACGTGAACTGGCTGCTGAAGAAAGACCAAGTTCCATGGAAGAAGAGCTCTCCGGAGGCGCGGGCGGATTATGAGGTGCGTTTGGATCAGCCGGACTACGGCGAGGATGTGGTCCATGACGCCTGCACGCATATTCTGGCGCAGAAGCGGAAGTTCTTCACATGGCTGGAG
>CAZXVN010000304.1:0-2536 GCA_964643945.1 uncultured Lentisphaeraceae bacterium
ATCAGACAGGTGCGCCACGACTTCAGCACCGTGCTCGCCTGGGTCGCCGAAGGCGAGGAGGTCACGGTGTTGAACCGGACCCGCCCAGTCGCCCGGATCTGCCCGCCGCGCGCCCAGACCCCGGCCACGTTCAAGATGCCGGACTTCGCGGCCCGCGCAAAAGCGATCCTCGGGAATAAGCGAACAAACTTATCGAATATCGTACTGCAAGAACGGGAGGAGAGCCGATGGTAGCCTATGCGGACACCAGTTTCCTTGTTTCACTGTACGGTCAAGACACGAAGAGCGCGCCTGCGCAGGCGGTTGCCGCCACGTTCAAAGCACCGCTCGCCTTTACGCCTTTGCTCCGGCATGAAGCTCGCAACGCCATACGCCTCGCACTTTTCCGAAAGGAACTTACCCCGATAGAATGCCAAGAGATCCTTGCCGCCATCGAAGCCGACACGAAGACCGGAGCGCTGGTCGAAACCCCCGTCGCTTGGGCGGAAGTCTATACCGAGGCGGAAGCTTTGAGCGCGGCTCACACAGAAAAACTCGGGACACGCGCCTTAGACGTGTTGCACGTGGCGATGGCCGCCGCTCTCGGGATTAAAGACTTCTACACCTTCGACACCCGCCAAAAGGCCCTCGCCTTGAAAGCCGGGATGAAGGTCAAGCCGTAGGATTTTCCCGCATGCATGTTCCCCTCAGCACGCTCGTCTCCCTGCTCGACACAACGCTTGCGGTTGACGCCTACCGCGACACGTCCAACAACGGCCTGCAGATCGCCAACCGCGGCACCGTCACGAAGGTCGTCACGGGTGTAGACGCGAGCCTGCGCCTGCTCCAAGAGGCCGCCGCATGCGGCGCGGATTGCGTGGTTTGCCACCACGGTCTCAGCTGGGGCGACTCGCTGAAACGCATCACAGGCATCAACCACTGCCTCGTCGCCTTCGCCATCGAACACAACATCGCGGTCTACGCCGTTCACCTGCCGCTCGATGCTCACGCACGCTATGGCAACAACGCGCAACTCTGCAAGGCCCTCGGCCTGTCACACCTCACCCCCGCCTTCGCCTACCACGGCGAGACCATCGGATTCGCCGCCGCTTATGCAAAAGCCATGCCCTTCACCGCCTTCTGCGACCGCGTGCGCGAAACCGTCAACCCAGAGATCCGCGTGCTGGACTTCGGCAAGAAGAGCGTCAAGACGGTGGGTGTAGTCTCCGGCGGCGCATCGGACATGATCGACCAGGCCGCCGCCCTCAGTCTGGATGCCTACCTCACGGGCGAGTCCAGTCTGCAAGGCTACAACCAAGCCGAGCACCTGCATCAGAACGTCGTGTTCGCGGGCCACTACGCGACAGAGACCTTCGGCGTACGCGCCCTCGCCCGGCTGATCACGCAAAAGCTGAGCATCCCCTGCGAATTCATCGATTTCAATATTCCCTACTAACCTGTTTATTTCACTAACATCATGAAGCCGTTCGGGGTTTTCGGCACAGCCGCAGCCACTTCCAGCGACAGGTCGTCAATGCGCCAGTTGAGTGCTTTGCTCGTTCCGTTGTACCCGTAAATCCGGAAGGTGACTGGTTCGCCCGCGACAGACGACCGGAACAGCGGCGCAACACTCTTGAGCACCCATGTACTGTCATTCCCAATTGAACCAGTCGCCAGGTCACCGACGAAATTGTCCAGACTGTTTCGTATGCTAAACGCCTGCGGCCCAGTGAGCGTGCTTCGGACACCAAACGACACATTCGTTAGGTTCAGTATATACCCCTCTGCAGGAGTCAGCGTGAACTGGAAATAGGCGGATGTGTTGGTGTTCAGTGCGAGGCCAGCCGCGTATGCCATTGCATTGGAGCCGCCCGACGCGCTAATATATTCATTCGTTGTCGACACGGAACTTCCTGACAACATCGCCGTGTCACCGCCGTCCCACCGCGAGAGCGGACCCGCCGTCACATTTGTTACCGCGTTGGATGTCGGTGTCTCCGTGTTGAAATTCCAGTAGACTGTCTGCGCTGACGCGCCACAAGCCGACACCAAGGCCAACAGCACCGCCCGTAATCTTCTCGACATGGTGACCTCCTCAGTTGAATCTGTGCCTGCCTATCACAAACCGCCAATTTAAGAATGTCATATTATTTTACTTAACCATTCTCCAATAACAAGCTCTTTCAGGAATTCACTTCACTTCATGGTCGCGTTGCCTTTTATGCCTGAACGTATGCGCAAGGCTTTGACACCTACCCGTCTTTTATGAGAAACTCGAATTGATTTTTGAAGCAAACCACGATTGACCACGAGGAGTTCCGATTGACCATGAAACTGACCCATGAAACGCTCGCTCTTGCGGCAAACACGATCCGTTGCCTCGCTATGGATGGCGTCCAAGCCGCCAAGTCCGGTCACCCCGGTGCGCCGATGGGGCTCGCCGACATCGCCGCCGTGCTCTGGCTCAAGTACCTCAAGCAGAACCCCGCCGATTCCAAGTGGGCCGACCGTGATCGTTTCGTGCTCTCTGGCGGCCATGGCTCCATGCTTCTCTACA
>CAZXVN010000305.1:0-6147 GCA_964643945.1 uncultured Lentisphaeraceae bacterium
CTCTGGAAGACCATGGACAAGGGCGGCATGAGCGTCGCCCTGCGCGCGAAGCTCCTGCGCTTCAACGGCGGCTTCTTCGAGGAGCGCCGCGCCCTCTCCGTCACCCCGGAGCAGATCGGCCTCCTGGCCGACGCCGCCCGCGCCGACTGGCGCGACGTCGAGCCCGCCATCTTCGGCACCCTGCTGGAGCGCGCCCTCGACACCCGCGAGCGCCACAGGCTCGGCGCGCACTACACGCCCCGCGCCTACGTGGAACGCCTCGTCATCCCCACGGTCATCGAGCCCCTGCGCACCGAGTGGGAGAGCGTGCAGGCCGCCGCCTCCGCCTGCCTCGCGTCCGACGACCGCAAGGCCGCGCTCGCCGCCCTCCGCGCCTTCCACCAGCGCCTCTGCACCGTGCGCGTGCTCGACCCCGCCTGCGGCTCCGGCAACTTCCTCTACGTCACCCTCGAACACCTCAAGCGCCTGGAGGCCGAGGTGCTCGGCCTGCTCGCCACCCTCGGCGAGACCGAACGCTCGCTCGACCTCCAGGGCCACACCGTCCACCCCGCGCAGTTCCTCGGCCTCGAACTCAACCCCCGCGCCGCCGTGCTCGCCGAACTCTGCCTCTGGATCGGCTACCTCCAGTGGCACCTGCGCACGCGCGGCAAGGCCGCCCTCGCCGAACCCGTCATCTCCAAGTTCCACACCATCGAGAACCGCGACGCCGTGCTCGCCTGCGACCGCGTCGAGCCTCTGCGCGACGCGGATAACAACATCGTCACCCAGTGGGACGGTCACACGTTTAAGAAGCATCCCGTCACCGGCGAGGACGTTCCCGACGAATCCGCCAAGCGCGTGGTCTACACCTATGTCAACCCGCACAAAGCCGAGTGGCCCGCCGCCGATTTCATCGTCGGCAACCCGCCCTTCATCGGCCCCGCCCGCATGCGGGCCGCCCTCGGCGACGGCTACGCCGAAACCCTGCGCGCGCTCTACCCCGAAGTCCCCGAATCCGCCGACTTCGTCATGTACTGGTGGCACAAGGCCGCCTGTCTCGTGCGCGCGTGCCGCGCCGAGCGCTTCGGCTTCATCACCACCAACTCCCTGCGCCAGACCTTCAACCGCCGCGTGCTGGAGGCGCATCTTGACGACACACGACACACGACGCTCGACGCTCGATCTCCGATCTCCCTGCTCTTCGCGATTCCCGATCATCCTTGGGTTGAGAACGCCGACGGCGCGGCCGTGCGCATCGCCATGACCGTCGCGGGCATCCAGCGGCGGGACGCCGCTGCCACCTTGCAGACCGTGACCTCAGAGACCGAAGGGGCCGAAGGCGCAATCGACGTGACACTCGCCACGCGCAACGGCACGATCAACGCCGACCTCACCATCGGCGCGGATGTCGCTGGCGCGGTCACGCTCGAATCCAACGGCGAAATCAGTTGCCCTGGCGTAAAGTTGCACGGTGCAGGTTTCATCGTCACTCGCGATGAGGCCACGTCGCTCGGGCTCGGACGCGTTCCCGGCCTCGAACGTCACATCCGCGAATATCGCAACGGCAAGGATCTCACCAGTCGCCCGCGCGACGTGATGGTCATCGATCTTTTCGGCCTTCCCGGAGCAGACGTGCGCGACCGCTTCCCCGAGGTCTATCAATGGGTGCATGAGCGCGTGAAGCCCGAGCGTGATGCGAACAGCCGCGACTCATACCGCATTAACTGGTGGATTCACGGCGAACCGCGCAAGGCGTTCCGCCCAGCGCTCGAAGGTCTGCCGCGCTACATCGCCACGGTCGAAACCTCCAAGCACCGCTTCTTTCAGTTCCTTGACGCTTCCGTTCTGCCCGACAACATGCTCGTGTGTTTCGCGCACGACGACGCCTATGTGCTCGGCATACTCTCCAGCCGCATCCATGTCGCATGGGCTTTGGCTGCAGGCGGCACGTTAGAAGACCGACCGCGCTACAACAAATCCCGCTGTTTCGAGACCTTCCCGTTTCCGGACGCGACCGAGGAGCAGAAATCGCGCATCCGCGACCTCGCTGAGCGTCTCGACGCGCATCGCAAGCGCCAGCTCGCCCTGCACGACACGCTGACCATGACGGACATGTACAACGTGCTGGAGCTTTTGGGTAGGGACGGCTCCCCGAGCCGTCCGCCGGTCCATGTGGTAGGGACGGCTCCCCGAGCCGTCCGCGGACGCCTCGGGGAGGCGTCCCTACCCCTCACGCCCAAGCAACGCGCCATCCATGACCAAGGCCTCGTCACCGTCCTGCGCCAAATCCACGACGAACTCGACGACGCCGTTGCCGCCGCCTACGGCTGGAAGACAGAGGGGTCAGGGTTCGGGGTTCAGGGTTCAGGAATGACGGACGATGTGATTCTGGAAAGGCTTGTGGCGCTCAACAAACAGCGCGCCGACGAAGAGTCACGCGACCTGATCCGCTATCTGCGCCCCGCGTATCAGCAACCGCACGTTGTTCCGGCTTCAGCCGGCAGCGCCGCCGTTCAAACCGATCTCGGTTTCCCGAGCCCTGAACCCCGGACCCTGAACCCTGAACCCTCTCCCACGCCCCTCCCCTGGCCGGACACCCTCGCCGACCAGATCGCCCTCGTGCGCGGCGTGATCCACCAGACCGCTTGGCAGCAGACCGACGGCGCGAAGACCCTCGCCCGCCACTTCACCGGCGTACGCGCCCCCACGGTCCAGCGCCTCGTCGACGCCCTCTCGGCCCTCGGCCATGTCGGATAGAAACCCAATTTGAACCCATCGGGAAATCAACAATGTCAACAAAAAACACATCGGCGCTCCAAGCCGCCCGCCTGATCCTTGAGCAGGCCGCAGTTATGAAGTTTAGCTGTCCGCCTTATTAGCTATTAAGACACAGCCGCACAAGGAGGCCGCATGCCACATCGCGTGACAGAATTGCACAACATCATGCCGATTCGAAACCTGGTGAGCGTCAGGCTTTACGGCATCTTATCCCACAATGCCGTCGCTGCGTTGCCGCATGCCGATGTCTCCATGCAGGAAGTTCAGGATAAACGCGACAAGAAGACCGTTCCAAACGGGCTTGCGCTCCACGACTACGCGAATCTTTATTTTTGTGCCCGCAACCCCATGATGTTCAAGTGCAAAGACGAGCGCCAAGACTTGTGTGTACTGCGGATTTCGATTCATGTCTTTGAATTCCCCAATGTGGTCTTCACAGACCAAAACGCGGCCAGCGCCTACGCCCGATTTTATCGCGTGGAAGATGGCATCAAAGACATGAAATTTGATATGATCTTTGACGATGACTGGACCCATTCCGGTAATCAGGCTCTTTATTACGAGCACAAGAGCACCAAGTGTGCGGAAGTGCTGGTGCCGAACGTGGTCGAGACGCGGTTGATTACAGGTGCGTATGTGTATGACACATCAGCGCAGAGCCAAGTCGCCGGTTTGTGGCCGGAGTTACCGACAGTCGTGAACAAAGCCATTTTCTTCGGGTGAGGTGTGTTATGGTCAAAGTTCTGATAGGGGACATCTTCGCGAGCAAGGCTCACGCCCTCGTCAACACGGTCAACTGTGTGGGCGTCATGGGCAAGGGTATCGCCTTGGATTTCAAGAAGCGTTTCCCCGACATGTTCAAGGACTATTCCGACCGCTGTGATTCTCATGTCGTGAAGCCGGGTGTTCCATATCTCTATTCGGATTTGCTGGGCACGCAGGTCGTCAATTTTCCGACCAAGGGCCATTGGCGGTCGCCGTCGCTGCTCTCCGATGTCGTCAAAGGGCTGGACTTTTTTGTCGAAAAATATCGCGCGTGGGGGATTAAGTCCGTAGCGTTTCCCCCGCTCGGTTGCGGTAACGGCGGGCTCTCCTGGAAGCTGGTCGGCCCGATCATGTTCAAGCGGCTGTCGCAACTCGATCTGGACGTCGAAATTTTTGCGCCGTACGGAACCCCGCCGCACGAGTTGACCGCCGCATTTCTTTCAGCCGCGGGCGACACGTCCGACGTTTCGGACGTGAAAGGCGTGATTCAGGGCAAAGTGAAGCAGGGGTGGGTTGCCCTGCTGGAAGTGTTGTGGCTGCTCGAAAAGCAACCGTACGCAGCCCCGGTGGGCCGAGTCACCTTCCAGAAAATCTGCTACACTCTCACCGAACTCGGGATCGAAACCGGTTTCCATTTCAAGCAGGGCGCTTACGGCCCGTATGCTCCGGAAGTCAAAGAGGCGCTCGCCGTCTTCGCTAACGCCAACCTCGCACGCGAGCAGCAGATGGGCAGCATGATCGCCATGAAGACAGGCGACCAATACGAACCGTACCGCCTAGGCCACCGTGACTATCTGAAAACCGTCGAAAGGAAAATCGACAAGACCGTTGACCTCTTTTGCCGCATCAAGAACACGGAACAGGCGGAAGAGGTTGCAACCGTGTTCTTCGCCGTCCGTGAATTGAAGAAAGAAAAAACGTCCATCGCCGAGCAAGACGTTTTCGACTATATCCTTAAATGGAAAAAGACATGGAATTCGCCTGAGAAAAAAGAGGCCATTGCCGAAGCGATCCGCAACTTGCTTGTCTTGCGCTGGATCGGGGCCGAATTCAGCACGGGGCTGCTGGCGGAAGAGTCGTTCTGATTACCTGTCCCTCTGCGACTCACGAGTATGGTTTGAATGTACTCTGCCTATGCGGTTATGTCAAGTTGGCAACCCCGGTCCCCGCTAATGTAACCGCGGTGTCATTGCGAACAGGAAGACACCGTGGCGCGTGATTGCAAAACGCGATGCGATGGGGCTATACTGGGGCCGTTCGAAAAAGGGTAAAAGCATGACGGCAAAACAGTTTTTCGACTGGCAGACGGATGGTGGCACAGACGATGTGATGCGCCTTGTGGATTGCCTTGAACGGTCCGACGTCGCTTGGTGCGCCATTGGAGGAGTCGCGGTCAACCATTGGGCGGAAGAGCCTGTCGTCACTCAAGCTGTGGATTTAGTTGTGGCGACCGATCAGGTTGATAAGGCAGTGGCTATTCTGACCGAGGCCGGATTCAAGGCGAATCGGTTCGCATGGTCGATCAACCTCAGGGGACGTTCAAAGGTGAGCGTTCAAATCAGCACAGAAGATTTCTACCGCGAGTTCCCCGGTCGGGCGTTGCCTGCCGATGTCCACGGGATTCTGATGCGTGTGGCAGCGCTTGAAGACACCCTGCGCGGGAAAATGAAGGCGTGGCGCGACACGGAACGCCGGCAGAGCAAGAAGTTCAAAGATCTGGGCGATATTGCGCGTCTGGTGGAAAGCCACCCGCACCTGTGGTCGCTGCTGGGCGAAGACCTGCAAACGTTTATTCAGCCACCCGACAAGAACTGAAGGACATCGCCAACTGGGGTACAATCTGTACCCCAGTTGAGATGACGGTTGCGGACGGTAAAAAACGGAAGATTCGGGTTGCGAACATCGAAGGCCTGCTCCGTCTGATTCAGTCCGTCCCGCCGCCGAAGGAGGAACCGTTCAAACGCTGGCTCGCCAAGGTGGCTGGCAATGCCCGCAAGGAACTGAACAAGAAAAGCGGTCGGAGGGTCTCAACCCACGAGAACTACAAAGAGCTTCCCGAGAGCCAGCGCCGCATCGACCGCGAGAGTGACCGTACAAGTCGTCGGCATTGTCACGCAGCAGCCAAGTAGTCGTAGTAGGCCGGTCACCGCTGTAGGGTTCTTCTCGGAGGGACAACACGCGACAATCACTTAGCGGTGGAAGATGAGGAGACGAGTGATGACAAAACCCACGTACATGGACAGCGTCTTTATCAACTGTCCCTTCGATCAAAAATACCAACCGATTTTCGATGCTATTGTTTTCGCAATTTGTGATTGCGGGTTCTCTCTGCAGTGTGCTCGAGAAGAGAAGGACAACCTGACTTGTCGAGACTACGTCTGGTTCATTAATGAAGGGCTCACAGTCAACGCCCCTTAGCGTGTTGACAATATCCTCATGTCCAAAGACAAACGGCAGGTGATGCAGAACCGGGCGAAGAAGATCGCGCGGGACAAGTCCAAAGCGGACAAGCGCAAGAAAGCGGCATCGGCGGGCGGCAACGACTTCACGGCCCGTTTCGGCGTCAGCCGGGCCGCGATCCGGGAGGCCCCTATCCAGCGCGTGCTGGTCAGCCGGTCGATCCTA
>CAZXVN010000306.1:0-4076 GCA_964643945.1 uncultured Lentisphaeraceae bacterium
AGGCTTTGTGCGCGTCAGGCGTGCAAAGGTTTTTTTATTGAAAGCGAGTTCTTTCACGAATCCCGCAGGAGTATTACGTAGCGGCAATCCCGCATGCGATCACAAGTAAGGACACAGTTATGAACAAACGGATAACGTTGGCTGGCACTACAATCAAGAACGCGGTCGTCGATGCTTTCACATCGGCGATTTCTGTTTTCGCGGTCACGGCGGCACTGAGCATGGGACTCGCCTCCGCGGCGCAGGGAGCCACTCCAATCTATGTGAATGCGGCGATGGCCGATGATACCGGCGACGGCCTAACCCCGGAGACCGCCAAGAAAACCATCCAGGCCGGGATTATTGCCGTGGACTCGGGCGGTACCGTCCTCGTCGCCGAGGGGACGTACAAAGAGTCGAACATTCTGGTGGCTAAGAGTCTAACCATCCAAGGTCTCGGCGCGACCAGGGATGATGTTGTTATTGCGCCCGCCGCTGAAGACGGCAACGCGAACTCCGCATTTGGTAGCAGCGCCCAAAATGGATTCGTCATCGCGGCCAACGACGTCACCATCAAGAAGGTAACTGTCAACGGCCAGGGTAACCCGGCCCTGACAGCCGGCAAAAATAACTTCCGTGCCGGCATCGTCACTGCGGATGCCGGTCAGTCGCCTGCGCCGCCGGCTGGCGGCGGTATCTGGAGCAACCTGCACGTCGATGACGTGTCGGTGAAGAACATCTACCGGCGTGGCATCTCGGTGACGCCATATGGGTGCGGCGGGACGATCGTTGAGAAATCCAGCATCGACAACGTAGCTCTGAACCACGGCATCTACGTGATGGGTCAGGGTCAGGTGCTCAGTAACACCGTGAACCACGCTTTCCAGGGCATCGTCATGGATCCGGGGGCCGCCTCGCCCGCCGGACTTGTCAAGGTCAACGGGAACACCCTGACCGACATTGGCAACTTCACCGGATGCTACATCTTCCCGAACGGCCAACCTAGGGCCATTCAGTGCAATCCTTCCGGGCCCGCCCGCGCCTTCGAGGTGAAGAACAACACGATCAGCGACAACGGACTAGAACAGTACTCCGGTGCGGTGGGCATCTACACGCGGCTCTGGACATCGGACTCTGTGCTGTCGGGCAACCACATCACACTGTCGTCTGGCGTCTCGTGGGCCGACCCCGGCAGTCAGGCTGTCGGCATGCTGCTTGGGTGGAACTATGACGAAGGCTTCGCCGTCGTCAACAACCATGTGCACTCGACCAAGTACGGCATGGGCATTATGGTGTTCGGCAGCGGCAGCGCCGCCAAACCGCTCGATCTCGATGGCAACACCATCACGAGCACCGGCAGTGCGTCCAGGGACACCGGTGACGGAACGGGCATCTACATTGCCAACCAGTACCTGTTCGCTTCTGATAAAAGCCCATCGTACGTCATCCTCCGTGGCAACGACATCAGCGGCTTTGTCAGAGGCATCGCTGCCGAGAAAATCGTGACTTCAACGCAGCCGCTCACCGTGACAGCGAATGGAAATTCGATCGCCGGCAACACCACCGGGATCGACGCTTCGACCATGACCACGGCCGTCAACGCCTCCTCCAACTGGTGGGGCGCGGCGTCCGGGCCGGGCTCGGTAGGGCCGGGCAGCGGCGACACGATTACCGCCAACGTCACCTTCAACCCCTGGTACAATACCTCCGCCAAGACCACCAAGACCTACCAGGTCGGCGCGGGTCTGGCCTTCACCACGATCCAGGCCGCCATCGCCGCCGCGTCGGCTGGCGACACCATCAGCGTCGCGGCGGGCGCGTATGAGGAGAATCTCACGATCCCTGCATCCGTATCCCTGCTCGGTCCCAATGCCGGCAAAGCGTGGAACGATCCGACCCGCGGCGCCGAGGCAACCATCGCGCCTGCAAGCGGCACGGCGGTCGACATCACGGCGTGCGACGTGACAATCGACGGCTTCAGCATCACGGCCGACACCGATGCGACGGGGATCAACGTCAATAACACATGGAGCGATCCCGGAGACCTCACATTCAACAACAACCGGATCACGGCCAGCGGCTTCGGTACCGGCATCACGATCTGGGGCGCTGCCGACGGCAACGTGACCCTCCAGGGCAATTCCGTCATCTGCGACACCGGGTTCGGCATCGATATCAACGGCGAGATCACGGGTATCGTCCAGATCGGCGGACTGGCCGCCGGCCAGGGGAACACGGTTACGACCGCCGCGATCATGGGCATCAGCGTTGCCAACGTCACCGGGCCGGTGTTCGTCCAAGGCAACAAGGTCAGCGCCACCACGTTTGCGGTCAGCATGGCCTTCCTCGGCGGCGATGTGACGATCCAATCTAACGAAGCGCCCTTGGAAGGAATCCAAGCACACGACATCGCGGGCGCCTGCACCATTCAGGACAACCTGCTCAACACGGACCATGCTGGCAGTTGGTTCGGCATTGAAGTTATAAACGTAGCTGGCGCGACCGCGATTAGCGGCAACACCATCGACGCCTCTAGTGGCATTTTTCTCGCTGGCGCCGGAACTGTGGGCACGCCGGCCGTGATCAGCGGCAACTCGGTGACCGTGACAACCGGTGGCGAGGGCATCGTTCTGGACGGACTGGATCCCACCGTGGTTCAGTTCGGCTCTGGAAACGTTGTGACCGGCGGCGGTACGGGACTCAAGATAGATCTCGCGCTGGTCGCCGTCACGGGAAACACGCTCGGAAACTTGAGCTTTTCCGGGCAAACGGATGCATACATCATCCTCAGCAATGGCGCTCTCCACGGTCAGGAACTCGACGCGACCGCCGTGAGTTTCGGGGCCGCCGGCACCATCAACAGTACGGCCGAGGGGTCTGCCGTGGAAGGCATGATCACGCATGCCCCGGACGATCCTTCGCTGGGGTTCATCCGGGTCATGGCGGGCAATGCGTTTGTTCCAACCGGCGGAGACATCCAGGCCGGCATCGACGCCACGCCCCCCGGCGGCATCCTTAATCTGCAAGGCGGCTCGTATACGGGCAACATCAATATGGATGATGGCAAGCCCATGACCTTGGCCTGCGGCTCGAGTCCCACCCAGACGGTCATGAACGGCAGCATGACGCTGGGCAGCGAAGACACTCTGGCAGTCGAACTGAACGGCGACACGGCGGGCACCGGGTACGATCAGTGGGTGATCATCACCGGCGGGGTCACCCTCAACGGCGCCACGCTTTTGGTGACGCGCGGCTACACCCCGGCACCGGGCACCGCCTTCATCATCATCGACAACGACGGGGACGACGCCATAACCAACACCTTCGCCAGCCTGGCGGAAGACGCGGTCATCACGGTCGACGGCGTGCGCATGCAGGTCAGCTATATCGGCAGCACCGGCAACGACGTCGTGCTGACCGTGCTGCCGCCGCTGGTCACTTACGCGGACGACAGCTTCACGTCCGGCTCGTGCGGCGTACATGTCTGGGGCTATGACGCCTTCACGAACATTCAGGCGAGCGTCGATGCGGTGGCCGACACCGGTGTGGTCAATGTCGCTGCCGGCAACTATGTTGAAAATGTGACGGTTGACAAGAGCGTCGACATTATCGGCGCCGGCGCGAAAACCACGGTCGTCGACGGCAACCTTGCCGGGAGCGTCTTCTACGTCGGCCTCGGCTCCGATGTCTATATCGCCGGCCTGACCATTAGGAACGGCAATGGAACGGACGGATACGGTGGTGGTTTGTATGCCGAGTATTGCCGGGTTATCTTCGAAGCCTGTAACGTGACCCGCAACTCTGCGAGTCAGCTTGGCGGCGGCATTTACGGTCTAGGCGCTTTCATTGATGTCTTGGATACGACGGTCAGCAGCAACACCGTGCCGGCAACAACAGGTGGAACGAAATCCGGCGGCGGCATTCATGCGGCGGAAACTGTTCTGACTGTGCGAAACAGCACCGTTTCCGGAAATGCGGCTAAGAATGGCGGCGGCATCTACCTTGCAGCCTCTTCCGACGCGGTAATCACGCATACAACCATTACAACCAATGCGGCAGCTACCGGAGGTGCGGGCGGTGGACTCTATAAGGTTGCC
>CAZXVN010000307.1:0-6880 GCA_964643945.1 uncultured Lentisphaeraceae bacterium
AACCGGGAGGTGTTCAAGCGGCAACTGCGTGCGATCCTGAGGGCCAGCGTTCATGGCAACGTGCAACTCATGTATCCCATGATCTCGACCATCGACGAGCTTCGCGCCGCCAATCTGGAGTTGCGGGCCTGCATGACTGAAATAAAAGCCGAGGGCCTTCCTTTTAATGAGAACATCAGGCGGGGCGTGATGATCGAAATCCCTGCGGCAGCGTTGATCGCGGACGCGCTTGCCCAAGAGGCGGATTTCTTTTCGATCGGAACCAATGACCTGATCCAGTATACGCTTGCCGTCGACCGCGGCAACGAGACCGTTGCACGTCTCTATCAGCCGACACATTCGGCCGTGTTGCAGTTGATCGCTGCGACGGTCAATGCCGCCCATGAGCACGCGCTCAAGGTGTCTGTCTGCGGCGAGACGGCGGCAGATCCAGTGATGGCGGTCCTGCTGATCGGCATGGGGGTGGATGAGCTCAGCATGGCCTCCAACCTGATTCCGCTGGTCAAAAAAATCGTCAGCCAAGTCTCTTTCGTGGATGCGCAAGCGTTGGCCGAGACGGTGCGGCGTATGACCCAGGCGCCAGCGGATAAGGTGTACGCCTTCTGCCGGAAGCAGGTGATGAAACTCGCGCCGGATCTTTTGTATCTGCAATGAATAGAGTGGGGCGATGAGGGGATCGGGGGCAGGATGAAAAAAAGCGTTTTCTTGTTTTCTCTGTGGGTGTCGGGCGTGGGTCTTGCTGCCGATATTCAATCGGTGCGTGCGGCTGACCCGCGTCACCTGTCCAACGGTCTGCGCATTCCTTCCCAAGGCTATTGCGATCAGCCGTATGTGGTGGTCACGTCTAACGGAGCGTGGGTGTGCACCCTCACGACGGGCAAGAGCCTCGAAGGCCAGCCGGGGCAGCATGTGGTCTCGACGGTCAGCAAGGATCAGGGCAAGACCTGGTCCGGGTTGGTCGACATCGAGCCTGAGTCCGGCCCCGAGGCTTCGTGGGTGACTCCGCTCATCACGCCCTACGGGCGCATCTATGCCTTCTACACCTTCAACGGCGACAGCGTCGTGGCGCTGCCCAACTCCGACAAGCGCGTTCGTTCTGACACCCACGGCTGGTACGCCTTCCGCTACTCGGACGATGGCGGCGCATCCTGGTCCTTGCAACGTTACCGTATCCCGCTGCGCGTTACGGATGTGGACCGCGGCAACCCTTGGCGTGGTGAAGTGTGCCACTTCTGGGGCATCGACAAACCCAAGGTCAAGGACGGCAAGGCCTACTTCGCCTTCACCAAGCTCGGCAAGTTCTTTATGCTGGAGGGCGAAGGGTGGGTGGTGGAGTCGGACAACCTGCTCACCGAGCGCGATCCCGACAAGCTCGCCTTCAAGCTGTTGCCCGACGGCGAGAAGGGTATCCGCAATCCCGCGCTCGGCAGCGTACAGGAAGAGCACAATCTGGTGCCGCTCGCCAAGAGCGACCTTTTCTGCGTGTTCCGCCTGGAAGGCGGTACGCCGGGCCAGAGCACGAGCCATGACAGCGGCGCCTCCTGGTCGCAACCCGAGCCGATGACCTACGCCCCCGGCAAGCGCACGCTCAAGACGCCGCGCGCCTGTGCCAAGCTCTTCATGACCTCTGAGGGCAAGTATCTCTTCTGGTATCACCATCACAGCGGCAAGCAGTGGGCCGGACGCAACCCGGCGTTCCTTTCGGGCGGCATCCTCCAAGCCGGCGGAGACATCCATTGGTCCGAACCCGAGATCGTGTTGTTCGATCCCAATCCCTCCATCCGCATGAGCTATCCCGATCTGATCGAACAGGACGGTGCGTTCTGGATCACCGAGACCCAAAAGACCGTTGCGCGGGTGCATCCGCTCGACCGTGCCCTGCTCGACGGACTCTGGAATCAGGCCGCCGCCACCAACGTCTGCCAGAAGGGGCTGCTCCTCGAAAAGGCCAATGCGGGAGACACAGCTTCCAGGCCTGTGGTGCCGCAAGGCTTCGGCGAGCTTGCCCAAGGCGGTTTCACGGTGGAACTGTGGACGAAGCTCGATGCGGTCACGCCGGGGCTGACGCTCTTCAGCACGATGGAAAAAAACGGGCAGGGGGTGCGGGTGATGACAGCCGAGATCGAGGGCCAGCCGACCTTGGAGCTTGAACTGTGCGACGGCGGGCGCGTGGCCTCGTGGCACACGGATCCAGGCGTGTTGCAGGGCGGCAAGCTGCAGCATGTGGTGTTTGTATGCGACTTCTCTGCGGCCGTCATCTCAGTGATCGCGGACGGCGTGTTCTGCGATGGCGGCGCCGCCCGCCAATACGGGTGGGGTCGCCTTCCGCTGGAGATGGGAGATGTCAAAGGCGCCTATCAGGCACTCCTTGCCCCTGCGGTTCAAGGTCTGCGCCTCTACAACCGTCCCTTGCGCACCTCCGAGGCGGTCGGCAACTTTCGCGCGGGCGCGTTGAAAAGGTGACCCCCGCACCCTCTCGCCCCCGTGAACAGTTACAGATCGGAAGAAAAAGTTTCGCGCAGTTTGGCGGTGAGCTCCTTGATCGTAAAGGGTTTCTGAATAAAATGGAAGTGACTGTCGGTCACGCCGCGCTGGGAGAGGATGTCGGCCGTATATCCGGACATGAAGAGGGTTTTGAGGTCGGGTTTCTGCTGGCTGAGCTTGTGCCACAAGTCACGGCCGTTCATCCCCGGCATAACAACGTCCGTCAGTAACAGATGGATGGTGCCTGTAAAGGTGCGGGCCTGTTCGATCGCCTCTTCTGGGCAGCTGGCGGCCAACACCGTGTACCCCAGTTTTTGTAGCAAGGTCTGGGTGAGCCTGAGCAGGGCGGGCTCGTCCTCGACCAGCAAGACGGTTCTCGTTTGGGGCGGGGCTGCGGGCGTTTTTTTCTCAGCGGGGAGCGGCTGAGGTGCGGTTGCGTCATGTCGCGGCAAGTAGATGTCGAAGCGCGAGCCATGGCCGGGCGTGCTGTCGATTTCGATGAACCCGCGATTTTGTTTGACGATGCCGTACACGGTGGGCAAGCCGAGCCCGGTGCCCACGTTCATCTGCTTGGTGGTGAAAAACGGCTCAAAGATGCGAGCTCGCGTCGAGGCGTCCATGCCGCAGCCGGTATCGCTGACCGAGAGCAAGACGTAGTCGCCCAGTGCGGCGCCGTCCGGCGCTCCATGGGCGGGCAGGGTATAGGTCACGTTGCGGGTCTCAAGAGAAATCCGTCCGGCCTCGCCGATCGCATCGCGGGCGTTGATAACCAGATTGTTCAGAATCTGGTCAAGTTGGCCGGGGTCCAGCAGGACTGACCAGAGCTCGTTGCCGGGGTGCCACTCCAGAGTAATCGCCTCGCCAATGAGCTTTCTGAGCAGGGAGAGCACGTCGGCGATGGCGTCGGTGATATTCAGGTGCTGGGGTATGATGGCCTGTTTGCTGGCAAAGGCAAGAAGTTGTTTGACGAGTTCGGCGGAGTGGTGGCTGGCGGTGAGGATTTCGTGGAGTTCAGTGTGGGCCGGATGGGTGTTGCCGAGCTGCCCCACGATCAGTTCGGTGTTTCCGCTGATAATGGCTAACATGTTATTGAAATCATGGGCGATGCCGCCAGCGAGACGGCCGAGCGCTTCGATCTTTTGCGACTGGTGGAGCTGCTCCTCATGTTTCGCCTGTTCCTCAGAGGCTTGCTTGCGGTCGGAAATGTCGGTGATGAACCCCTCAAGCATTTCAACCGAACCGTCCAGACGCACGATCGCGCAGCCGCGCTCCCAAACCCACTTTTCGCTCCAGTCGGCCGTGTGGATGCGGTATTCCAACGTGAAGGCTTGCCGTGCCGTGACGGCTTGTGTGACCGTATCCCAGACGTGTTGGCGATCATCGGGATGGATCAGATCGGCATATGCGATGCCGGCGTTGTCGATAAGATCAACGGGGCTATAACCGGTCAGCGGCTGGCAGCCATCCGACACGAAGCGCATGGTCCAATAGGTGTCACAATCGCACCGATAAGCCATTCCGGGAAGGTTGTTCATGAGTGTGGCCAGGCGGCGCTTGCTTTCTTGCAACGCCTTTTGCGCGGCGTATTCGGCGGTCTGATCGCGAAAGACGAGGACCACGCCGGTCAGCGCGCCGCCCTCATCGCGTATGGGTGCGCCGCTGTCGGCGATCAGGTGTTCCTGGCCATCGCGGGCGATGAGCACCGTGTGATTCGCCACGCCCACCACATGGCCTTCTTGCAACACGCGCCAGACAGGGTTGCTGATGGGAGCGCGGGTCTCTTCGTTGACGATGCGGAAAATATCGTCGAGGGGGTGTTTGAAAGCCTCGGCCTCTGACCAGCCTGTCAGTTGTTCGGCTACGGCGTTCATCTGTTGAACGCACCCTTTGTCATCGGACGTGATGACCGCATCGCCAATGCTGTAGAGGATGGTGCGGAATTTTTCGGCGGACGTCCGCTGGTCACGTTCGGCGCGGTAGAGGTTCCGATAGAGACTGGCCCGATGCTGCCGATTGCCGAAAGCGATGGCGGCGGCAACAAAAAGGATGCCGAGTATCGCGAGACGCAGGGTCATGACCGCGCTGTAGCGCACCTCCGCCTGAATCTCGCTGCGGTCTACTTGGGCGACCATAAACCAATCGGAATCTGGGATGGGACGCAGGTCGGCCAACACCTCGATGTCAAGGTAGTTCTTTCCCCGGAAAAGTCCTTGCTTGCCGAGAACCGCCTGAACAGCTGGCGAGGCGGTTCGCGTGAGCGGGATCCGATATTTTCTGGAGGCGTCGGCCGGGTAACGCGGCACATTGAGAATGACCGCATCTGTGCCCTCGCGCCGTACGAGCAGCATCTCCGCACTGGTACTGCCCACAGGCCAAGACCGGAGCATAGGATAAAGGGATTTCTCTGCGTTGCTGCGCAGGATGAACGCTGCGGTTGGGCGTCCGTTCACTTCACAGACCGGTGCGGCAGTGTCGATATACAGGATGCCGTCGCTTGCGCATACGTAACAGTCCGAGAGCGTGGGCGAACGGGTGGCCAGCGCGATCTCGACCGCGCGTTTCGTCGCCGGTGTGGTTGGGATGGGACCGTCGGTGGCAGACTTCAGAATCACACCGGACGGGGAGAGCAGAAGCGTGTCTTCGTACAAGGAGCCCTTGCGGTTCAGGACCAGCATGGTGTGTAAGTCGCTGTCATCCGCTTTCTCGATCGCCCGTGTCAAGGTGGGCCCTTGCGCAAAGCGGATGGCGTCGGCGAGACGCTCTCTGCGCCACACGGTGATCTGCTCAGCCTTGAGCGTGCCGATGGCTGCGAGATCCCGCGACTTCTCCGCGTAAACATGATCTTCCGTCGCGCGGTAGTGGGTGTACCCGAACCCGGCGATGAGCAGTGCGGAAACGACGAAGGCCGCTATCCAGACGCGCAGCCGGGAATCAAATGTCGGGTCGTCATCCTTCATTCCTCACCCCTGTTTCTGCCTGTGCATCAAGAGCAAACGCGCCCATAACTCGTGTCAGCATTCATAGTGATACGTAACGATAGGCTATTGGGAAGGCGTTTGTCAACAAGGGTGTTCAAAAAAAGGTCGGTCAGTTTCGGGGATTTGCGGTTTTAGCGTGAATACACGACAAAACCGCAAATCCCCGAAACTGACCCATTACCACTCTTGACTTTGTGCCCTGTTCTGCTCGACAATGCGGTTATTCGATTCCAGTTATTGAAAGGGTTCCTACTATGCGAGAAACAGCTGTGTTGATGCTGGCGGTGATTGCGGCGATGGTGGTTTCCGGTTGCGCGATGGTCGGCAGGTACGCGGCCCCAGTGGAGGGAGGGCACCAAACAACGGTCGGCCTGATCGCGATCGAATCCATCAGCAACGGGTATCCGATGATTCCTTTCTACACGAGTTTTGAGCAAGACAAGTAGCCGCAGCCCCCCATCGGCGAATCCCGAATCCACACATGGCGGACAATCCGCGGATGTGGGGGTTTTTGCCTTGATTTATTTCTGAGGAACCCCAATAATAGCGGCCATTTTTCATCCCATTAGAAGGCGAAACACATGAGTCAAGAGAAGAGCACGGCTGCGGTTGCCTCGACGCCCACACCTCAGGCTATTCCGAAATATCTCCCCATCGAAATGCTCCCGCTGTACGATTGGTGGAAGACGAATGGCAGCCAGTTTGTGATCACGGTGCTCACCGTGGCCGTGGTGGCGGGAGGGGCTTTTGTGTTCAAGCAGGTGCGAGAAAACAAGACCTCCGGCGCGAACAAAGAGCTGTTGAAGGCGAACTCGCTGGAGGAGCTCGAAACCGTGGTTGCCCAATACGGTTCCATCAAGGCGGGCAACGCCGCCCGCCTGCGACTGGCTAAAGCTTACTATGACGCCTCTAAATATGAAGACGCGCTGAATGTCTACGACACCTGCCTGAGTAAAGGCGCGCCCAAAGGGTTTGAGGAAATCGCACAAGTGGGCCGCGCTCACGTGCTGGAAGGCCTCAACCGCCTCGACGAGGCCCTGGCCGCTTATCAGGCCTTTGACAAAGCCTCCGCCGGTCACTACCTGCAGCCTCAGGTTCAGATGGGGATCGCCCGCATCTATGCGATGCAGGGCAAGAAGGACGAGGCCAAGAAACTGCTGGAGACCCTGAAGGCCCAGAAAACCGGCACCCCCGCATGGGAGATGACGATCGCCAACCTCGAAGGGGTCATCGAGCGGTACGAGCCGCGGGCCGCCCGCTCGCTGTTCGATGCCGCAGATGCGGCCATCAAGACGGTCCCTGCGCCTGCGCCCGCCGCACCGGTCGCACCTGAACCCGCACCGGTCGCGCCTGCGCCCGCACCGACGAAGTAACCGCGCCCGGCAACGGAGTCGCTTACAAGAAAACGGGGATCAGGC
>CAZXVN010000308.1:0-1950 GCA_964643945.1 uncultured Lentisphaeraceae bacterium
TTGGAGTCATGCCGACGGCACGTTTGTCACATTGAGAGCCGCAGGTGCGTTCTTAGTATCGGCGGAGAAGAAGAACGGCGTCGTTCAACCCATCACAATCCTGAGTGAAAAAGGACGGCTGTGCAGTGTGCTCAACCCGTGGCCCGGCAAAACGCTTGGCGTCACAGGAAGCACCATGACAATCATTAAGCATCCCTTCGGCCAGGTTTGCACCTTCCCGACTGAAACTGGCAAAAGCTACGTGCTCGCGCCGAAGGAACCTCTGCCGGAATCGCAGCCTTACTGGAACGCCGCGCTCTACAAGCCGGTCACCGCCTCGAGTAACTACCGACCTCCGAAGGAAACCAACAACTGGGATGCTACCAAGCTCACCGATGGCACGCGCATCTGCACCCGTGCCGGTCATCGCGGCTGGTCGAGCGCGTTGCATGACAACGGCAACCACACAGAGTCGGTGCAGGTGGACCTCGGCCTCGTCGTTCCCGTGAAACGGGTCGATCTCTGGCCGCTCGACCACGGTGACGCGTGGCAACACACGCATTGCTCAGAGCCGTTCGTGCAGTCCGACGAAATTGACCAAAGCTACGACGGTTTTCCGCTCGACTTCCGTATCCTCGTCTCAGCCGATGGCGCCCAGTGGGACGAAGTCGCCAAGCGCGAACAGTACCGTAAGCCCGCCGTCGGCGCACCCGACTCAGACCGCAAGCCGCGCGATGTCACTGGCCCGGAAAGTTTTGTTTTTAGCCGTCGTCAGGTGCGCTTCGTGAAAGTCGAAATCACTCGGTTTCGTCAGACCCGGTACTTCGGCAAATACGCTGCCCAATTAGCGGAGATCGAGGTTGTGCAAGAGGGAACGTTATGAAACAAACATACGACATCATCCTCGCCATCCTGCTCGTGGCTTCAAACTCCGTGGCGCGGGCCGACGACATGTTGGTGGTCTATCCGCCCGTGCCTGGGCTTCCAGCCTCGCCGCATTACAGCGTGCGCGTGCGCTCTACTACCGTAGGCAACGCGTGGCAGAGCGCCTTTGCCTGGGAGACCGTCTGCAAGAAAGTCGACAAGAAGACGGAGGCCTACTTCGACCATCTAGCAGGATGGACGCACACCTACGTGAATTTTGAAACCGCTGGCGCCGTGGAGATCGAGATTGCGCGCGTCAACGGTCAGCCGATCCGTACCGCAGCTGTGCATCCGCAACGCAAAGCATCCGCCTGCTCTGTCAAGGAGGGCAAGGTGCTAGTCAGGCTTGACAAACCCTGTCTCGTCGCTGTCGATATCGATGGCCAGATGGACGCGCAAGATACAGGAAAGGGCTACAAGGGACCGCCGCTTCACACGATTTCAATTTTTGCCAATGCGCCGTTAATCGGTAAGCCCAAGCCCAATGATCCCGGCGTGTTGACTGTGAAGCCGGGGGAGATGGCGCCCTCTGACGGCCCGTGGACCACGCTCTATTTCCTCCCGGGCGTACATGATGTCGGGCTGGCTTTTCCGCTGCGCGCAAACCGCCAGTATTACATCCCCGGAGACGCGATGGTCTACGGAACACTCTCCAACCGGAAATGGGCCGACGGACATCACATCCGCATCTTCGGCCTTGGCACCTTGTCGGGTGCACGGACGAAACATCCGAAGTACGTGGAGCCAGCGATTTCAGAAAAGGAACATGGGCTTTACCGTCCCGTCGAGCTGGTCGGCACCACCGACACCCGTGTGGAAGGCATCACCATCGCGGACTCGGCGACACACTCGCTCATGCTGGTGAGCCCCTACAAAGAAGGGCATCCCAACGAAGTGAAGTGGACCAAGATATTCACCTGGCGCGCGAATGGCGACGGGATCAATCCCTTCGGCAATACGCTGATCGAGGACTGTTTCCTCCGTACTCAAGATGATTCGCTTTATGTGAACGGCCTGGGCATCCGCCGCACCGTGCTCTGGAACGAT
>CAZXVN010000309.1:0-2376 GCA_964643945.1 uncultured Lentisphaeraceae bacterium
CCTTCCGTGAAACATGAACAGCGCGCCGCTCCCGTCAATCGTCAGATGGTTGATTCCCTTCAGCCACCACCCGATCGTCAGGAGGCGGTTCGGCTTCTTCTTCAGCGGAACCGTGGCCGAGACCGCGTAGAATTCCTTCGGCATCGACGCCTCAAAAAAATCATACCGGCCCGGCTCAAACCGCAAAACCACCTCCGCGCCCTTGAGCTTGGCAACCGCTTCCAACGCCGCCCGCACCGCCGGCCCGGCATCCGCGCCCGTGTCCGCCTTGGCACCGAAGTCCGCGATGCGAAAGACATGCGGCGTCGGCTCCGCGCGAACCGTGCCGGCGGCTGCGAGCCAGACGGCAACAAGAGCGCCGGCGATTGTATTTCCTATTGCAAGAGATCTCATAGCTTTCTCATTTTCTTATCGTCGTCCCCACAGCGTGCGGGTGAATTCGAGTTACCCTCTCGTTTGTTCGTGCTTCGCTCTTTCACCCGTAGCGCCACGTCATCCGTGTACTCGGGGCTGCTCAACGTGAGCACACCGCCACCGTGGGTGACCTCCTCGGACTTGTCTACCTTTCCGGTGAGCGTGCTGATCCACTCGGCCCGATACCGGCCTTCGGGCACAGAGAGCATTAAGGTCGCCTGCTTGCCGCCGTGCAGGTAGATCGCATATTGCCTGCCGGGCTCGGCCAAGGCGTACAGCGAAACAGCAGGGGACGTCCTCTTTGCCGCCGCTTTCCAACGGGCGCTGCGGACGCCGCCGGCAGTGGACTCGACCGTTCCGTCTTCATGAAACGTCCAGACCGTCTTGAATGAACGATTGACTTCCACCTCCCATCGCCCGATCAGGTTGCTGACTTCCGCCGCGGCAGTTGCCGGAACAATCCCTTTTGGGTCGGCCGCTGCACCCGTCCGCTTGCCTTCGGTCCCCGCTATCTTCCTGGCCAAAACCAGCCCGTCACCATGCCAACTGTCGCCCTGGGTTCCGTCCGGTCTGATCGGGAAATTCAGTGATTCCCAGGCTTGCTCATTCCACTGGATCAATATCCGGCTCTTCTTATCGCCGGCGGCTGAGGGCGCCAGGGCGATCCCGTTTTGACAAGGCTTCATGCGGATAAAGTCGAAACCCTCGATGAAGTCCTTGAGGATACGGAGTTGTTGCCGCACGTCCGTCATGGCCTCGCCTGGCTTCGCGACCCAGGGTGTGTTAACGCCCTTGCCTTGGGGACTTGGGACGGTGAAGGAGTAGTCCAGGTTGTTGTAGATCGCCCCGCCATCCAGGAGGTGCGTCCACCCCCAGCGGCGATAATCGAAGGCTGTCGTTGCTGCGCCAACCGGCTTCCCAAGAGGAGATGTCTCGTCCAAACCGGTCAGCTTGTTAAGCCCATAATGGGCCCGCACGTCGACATTGACCGCTCCCGGGTGAAAGTTGAAGATCGACACGGCCGGATGAACCGCACCATAAACAGGCGACGTGTTTTGTGCGATCAGGTGCTTGCACGAGAGAGCCTTCTCGGTTTCGACGATGGTATTCGCGATCTCGTGCTGCCACTCGGAGGAGACACCATACGCTTCATTGCAGACTTCGTAGTACACGTTGTCCGCGCCTTTGAGTTCCGTCACGACTTTTCGGACAAGGGCTTGTTGCACGCTGAGGAACACCGGCTGACACAGGACTGTGTGTGCATCTTTCCACCAGGCCCCATTGGTTGCTGATACAACAGCCACCTCCATGTTGTTTATGTTGTTACTGGGGTTGAGCGGCGACAGATTCCATTGCGAGCCCGTGTAGTAAGGGCAGAAAAAGCTGAACTCGACCGCGATGCCGCGTTTGCCCGCCTGGGCGACGAAATCCTTCAAGCGCACAAAGTATGCCTCGTCCCACTGGGTCAAATCGAACTTGTTTCCGCCGTTGGCATAGCCGGGCGTGTTGCTGCGGGCGAAAGGGCAAAGGAGATGCCTTGGCCCTGGAGCGAGTGTGTTGCTCTTGATATCAAAGTCACCAACGGCCTCGCAATACACGCCGCTGAACAGGCGCGTCAGGTTCAGCCCGACGGACTGGAGTTCATCCAGGTAGGCGACATAGTCGAATGGGGTATTCATCACCGCCCCGTAGTGCTCGCCGGAGGTGATCAGCACCGCCGGCCTGCCGCGCCACAGCAAGTAATGAGGGTTATCAGGATGCGGTTGGATCGGTTCCTTCTCAACGTCCACAAACGCGTTGGTGTGCGGCTTGGCCGTCTCGAACGAGGTCTCGAACACCTCCCGCTGGCCGACTCCGGCGCCATGCGCCGCCTCAGCAAGAAACGCCATCAACACGAGCCCCAACACTGCCGGTTTTTCTATTCTCTTTTTGTTCCTCCTGCCGAAATCTCTGCTTCTGTCA